>NZFJ01000061.1 GCA_002690625.1 Rickettsiales bacterium | reverse complement strand
TTTTTTTAATATATTTTGGGGGTTAGGACTAATGTCAGAGGACAATTCTAATAAAATTATATTAGTATCTAAATATTTTTTTTTAATATTCTTAATTTTTTTGTTTGCTTCTTCTAATAACAAAATCAAGTTTCCTTGAATTTTTGTATTTGAAAAGGTATTTGATTCTTTTTTTATAATATTTTGACAGTCTTCTATAATATTTTTTTTATTAACTTTAAAATAAGATAATGTTTCTGATACTTGCGAATCTTTTTCTATTAATATTTTGAGAAGATGTACAGAATTAAAAAACTCAAATTTATTCTCATTTGCATAATTGAAAGCGGCATTAACAATTATCTTTGTGCTTTCACTAAAATTCTCTAATTCCATTAATTTACTCCTACCTTAGATATAGGTGTTGTTTTAATGCAACACAAGGTCTCTAATGAAATTATTTTAATCAGATTTTTTTAATGCATTATTTACTCTTAGAAAGTGTTCTGCATGTTGCATATAGTTTTCTGCTGCTATTCTATCTCCAGCGGAAGAAGCATCCTTTGCCAGAGATTCATATTTTCCTTTAACTTCTAACGGATTTCCTTTTGGTCTTTGCCTGGATACTTTATTGTCAAAACCATTAAGATTTTTATGATTATTTCTTTTTAAAGGTTTGGGATTATTTCTTTTAAATGGAATATTTTTTTTCATAAATGTCATATTTTTTTAGATCCCATAATAAATCTGTCTTTATTTGAGTAATCTTTAAATACTTTAATATTCATAATATTAACCTCTTTCATTAATTTTGATACTTTTTTAGCTTGATCAAAACCTATTTCAAATATAATTACAGTGTTAGGCTTAAGTAAAGGTTTTAGAGCATGTAAAATTTCTTTATATGCATTTAAACCATCCAAACCACCATCTAGAGCCAAATGAGGATCATATTTTTTTACTTCAGGATCCAAACTGTTAATAACGCCAGTTCTTATATATGGAGGATTGGCTACAATTAAATCAAATTCAATATTTACAAAAATATCTAACCAATTGCAACAAATAAAATTTATTTGGTCAATAACTTTATTTTTTTTAGCATTCTTTTTTGCTAATTTTAGACTTTTTTGATTTATATCTGTAGCTACGGTTCTAGATTGTGGAAAGTTTTTCATTAAGGAAATACTAATAGCTCCTGAACCAGTTCCTAGCTCTAATAAATACTTCGGAGATATCTTTTTCTCTATAACAATATCAATCAGCAGTTCTGTTTCACTTCTAGGAATAAATGTATTTTTGTTTAAAATAAGATCTACATCTCTAAATATTTTTTTATTTAATATTCTTTCTTTAGGTTCTTTTTTTATTCTTCTATTTAGTGCTTTTTTTAATTTTTTTTCTTCTTTCTCGTTAATAATTATTTCACTATTAGTAATTTGATTTATTAATGATATATCAATAGTATCAGATATCATCGCTCTGATTTCATTAATTGGAGTCTTGTATCCTGCTAAAATAAATTTTTCAACATAAGTTTTTATTAAAGCATTAAGATACATTTATAGATCTTTAATTCTTTCTTTTAAATCTGCTTCTTTTAAAAGGTCAATAATTTCGTGTAGCGATAACCCAGAAATTATATCCTCTAATTTATAAAGTGTTAGGTTTATTCTATGATCTGTAACTCTTCCCTGAGGGTAGTTGTAAGATCTAATTTTTTCAGACCTATCGCCGCTACCTATCAAGGACTTTCTTTTGTTAGCAATTTTTTGTTCATTTTCAATTTTTGTTTTTTCATACAATCTAGAAGCCAGTATTTTCATAGCTTTTGCTTTATTTTTATGTTGACTCTTTTCATCCTGACAGCTAGCTACTATATTTGAAGGTAGATGTGTTATTCTTACTGCACTGTCAGTAGTATTTACATGCTGTCCACCCGCTCCTTGTGATCGAAATGTATCAATTCTTAAATCTTTAGGGTCTATTTTAATATCAACTTCTTCAATTAAAGGAAGAACAGCTATAGTAGCAGCAGAGGTATGAATCCTTCCTTGAGTTTCTGTTTGAGGTACCCTCTGTACTCTATGAACACCAGACTCAAATTTTAAAGTTGAGAAAACATCTTTCCCACTAAAAGAAATAATTGCTTCTTTACATCCCCCTATATTAGTTTCATTAAAACTTAAAAGCTCATATTTCCATTTATTGAGTTCAGCATACTTTTGGTACATTTTCATAAGAACCATAGAAAATAATGCTGCTTCATCTCCTCCTGTACCAGCTCTAATTTCTAAAATTGCATTTTTTTCATCATCTATATCTTTTGGTATCAAAAGTTTTTTTAGGTCATTACTGCTTTTTTCAAGAGATTTTTCTAAATCAACTACATCTAACTTTGCTAATTCAATAAGTTCTTCTTCTAAATTATCTTTTAATAGTTCTTTTGTCTCTAAGAGACGTTTATTTATATCTTCTATATTTTTTTTTTTTTCAAGTATTTGTTCTATTACTGAAAATTTTTTACTTAAATCTATTCTTTCTAATGCTGATAAAGAAATATCAGATAGTTGTTTTTCTATAATCTCCCGACTTTTAATTATTTCATTTAGTTTTTTTTCAAAATTCTTAAGCATTTTAAATATTTTCTAATAAATGTTCCTCATTAATAATTTTTTGTTCTCCAGATGATAAGTTTTTAATTCTTATTACTGACTTATTTATTTCATCTTCTCCAATTATAATAGCAAAGGCAGCATCTATTTTATTAGCATATTTGAGACTCTTTTTTAAGTTAGTTGTAAAAAAAACTTCGCTGGTTTTGTCTTCCCGTAAAATAATATTTCTAATTTCATAAGCTTTAGAAATAATTTTTTCTTCTAATGGAAGTATAATTATTAAGGAATTTTGTTTTTTCTTTAATTTATATAAATCAGCTAATCTTTCTATTCCTGAGGCCCAACCAGTGCCAGATAGCTTTGGGCCACCTAAATCTTTTACTAAGTTATCGTAACTGCCCCCTGCTATGACTGCATATTTGTTATTATCTTTTAAAGTAAACTCAAAAATAGTGTTACTATAATAATCTAAACCTCTTACCAAAAAAGGATTTTCACAGTATTTAATATTTGATTTATCTAATAAATTTTTAAGATTATTAAAATATTTATGACTCTCATCATTAAGAAAATCTAAAATTAAGGGTGCATTTTTATTAATTTCAATATCTGCTAAGTTTTTAGAATCTAATATACGTAAAGGATTTTTTTGTAATCTAATAATACTATCTTTAGAAAGATTCTTTTTTTTTTGAATGTAATATTTTTTTAGAGCTTCTGTATATTTTAATCTATCATTTAAATGACCCAAATTATTAATTTGTAATGATAAACTATTACTTATGTTTAGTTTTTGTAAATAATTACTAGCTAAAGAAATAACTTCAAAATCTTTTTCGTAATTAGTGTTAGAAAAAATTTCCACACCTATTTGATGAAATTGTCTCAATCTTCCTTTTTGAGGTCTTTCATATCTAAACATTGGTCCATAATAGTAAAGTTTTAATGGTAATTCTTGAGTTAATCCATTATTTATAACAGCTCTTGCTATTCCAGCTGTACCTTCAGGTCTTAATGTGATACTTTCTCCACTTTTATCTTCAAAGCTGTACATTTCTTTCATTACAACGTCTGAAGAGTCTCCTAAAGTTCTAGTAAATACCTCACTGCTCTCTACTATAGGAGTAGATATTGGTTTAAAATTAAATTTCTTAGATATAGATACAAACTTTTTAATTATATCATCATGATATAAAAATTGATCATTTATGAGGTCATGCATTCCTCTAATACTTATTATTTTATTCATCTTCTTTGAGTTTTTTTTCAATTAAATTTGATATTTCTTCAATTAGATTTTTATTTTTACTTATATGACTTTTTTTACCATTAATATAAACTTGATGGTTATGATTACCGCCACCAGTTAATCCTATGTCAGTATGCATAGCCTCTCCTGGGCCATTTACAACACATCCTAAAATGGAAACATTAATTGGTTTTTTTATTTTAGAGAATTTATTCTCAATAGCTTTTACAGTATTAATAACATCAAATTGTTGTCTAGCACACGAGGGACAAGATATTATAGATAAACCTTCTTTTCTTAAATTTAATGATTTAAGAATTTCAATTCCAACTTTCACTTCTTTAACAGGGTCATCAGATAGTGAAATTCTTATAGTATCTCCAATTCCATCATGCAATAAAATACCCAATCCTATTGCACTTTTTATTGAACCAGTAAATTCAGACCCAGCTTCTGTTATCCCCAAATGTAATGGATAATCAGTTTTGCTGGCTAATAATCTATAAGAGGATACTGCTAAATCTATATTAGAAGCTTTTACACTAATTTTAGTGTTATAAAATTTTTGATCTTCTAGTATTCTAATATGTCTAAGAGCACTCTCTAACATAGCAGGAGGTGTAGGATAGAAATATTTCTTTAATAAATCTTTTTCTAATGATCCGGCATTTACACCAATCCTTATAGAACAATCATTTAGTTTAGCAGCATCTACTACTTCCTTAATTTTTTTTTTATTTCCTATGTTCCCTGGATTTATTCTTAAACAAGAGGCGCCAGCTTCTGCTGCTTCTATTGCACGCTTATAGTGAAAATGTATATCAGCAATAATTGGTGTATCTATTTCAGAAATTATTTCTTTTAATGCTACTGTAGAAGCTTCATCAGGACAAGAAACTCTTACTAAATCTGCCCCTGCATCAACTAGTTCTTTTATTTGAAAAAGCGTTGAGTCAATATCACTAGTTTTGGTATTAGTCATTGATTGTACAGTTATAGGATCATTAGATCCGATGTAAACATTACCAACTTTTATTCTCCTAGTTTTTCTTCTAATAATATTTTTTTTTAAATATTCCATTTATTTTATTGCTGTACTAAGTAAATGTAAATTTAAGTAAGTATTTTTACTCCAAAACAAATAAGTTAAACCTATTAGTATTAATGATAATAAAATCAATAAAGACCCATACTTAGTTTCTTTTGAAGAAATGTCTTTTAAACGAAGGTTTGATTTTTTTAAATCAGAAACCTTAGCTGATTGAAGTAAATTTAGTCTACAAACTCCTTCTAAATTTAAATATTTGATATAACTATTTAAAAACCCTTTTAAATGGGAATTATTATTAAATTTTTCTATAGTAATATTTCCTTCTTCAAAATCACTTAAAAGGTCCTTTTTTATTACTAAAATTTTTGCTATATCATATAATTTTTTCCCTTTAAGACGTCTATTTTTTTTTAAAAAACTTCCAATTTCTTTTAAATTATTAAAAATTTTTATGTTATTAGTCATTTTTTTCTGGAACCAGATAATTTAAAAATAGAATGTAGAGATCTAATAGCTAACTCTTTATATTTATCATCAATTAAAACGCTAATTTTTATTTCAGAAGTACTTATTACATGAATATTAATATTATTTTTGGCTAACTCTGAAAACATTTTATTTGCTACGCCAGCATTAGTTTTCATTCCTAACCCTACAATAGATACTTTACAAATAGATTTATTAATCAGAACATCAGTAAATTTTAGCCTTTCTTCTAAAGAACTCATTATCTTTTTGGTTTTAGAAGCATCAGATTTAGACACAGTAAAAGAATATGTAACTGTAGAGTCAATAGCTGATCCAGATTGTACTATCATATCTACATTTATTCCTTCTTTAGATAAAGCATTAAATATGTAAGCTGAAATTCCTGGTTTATTTTTGATTCCGTTTAACGTAATTAAAGCATCATTAGTATTATGAGCTATACCTCTAATAATTTGCTGTTCTAAGTTTTCACTTTCTTTAATTAGCATAGTTCCTTTCTTTCCTGTAAAACTTGATAATACTTGCAAGTTAACATTATATTTTAAAGCTAACTGAACTGATCTAGTATGTAAAACTTTAGCACCTAGTGAAGATAATTCCAACATTTCTTCATAATTTATTTTATCTATTTTTTTTGCTTCTTTTACTATTCTTGGGTCTGCAGAAAAAACTCCATCTACATCAGTATAAATATCACATCTTTGAGCTTTTAACATTGCTGCAAGTGCTACTGCAGTAGTATCTGAACCGCCTCTGCCCAAAGTAGTGATCCTATTTTTGTTATTAATTCCTTGAAAACCTGAAACGATAGGGATAATTCCTTCTTTTAAAATATTTTTTATAGATTTTATATTTATATTTTTTATATAAGCATTGTATGCATTATCATTAGTTTTTATAGGCAATTGCCATCCTTGATAAGAAGAGCTTTTAATATTTTTTCTATTTAAAATAATTGAGAATAATGAACTGGATATTTGTTCCCCCGCAGACAAAAGAGCCGAGACATCATCACTTTTAGTATATTCATCAAGTTTATCAGTTAATTGTAGTAATCTATCAGTTTCTTTTCCCATAGCAGAGACTACTACAACTACTTTATATCCCTTTTTTGTAGTATTCTTTATGTAAGAAATTGCTCTGTTTATCCTATCAATATTAGCTAAAGAAGTACCGCCAAATTTTTTAACTATAATTTTCATATGAATTTTTATTAAATTTTACTAATATTATATAATAAATTAAAAGGTTTTATAATTGCAACAAAGTAATTTTGATAAATTTTCTTCTAATTGGTGGGATAAAGATGGACCAATGAAATTATTACATTCTATGAATGAAACCAGAATGTTATTTATTAAAGAAAGAATTTTGCATAGGTACCAAAAATTAGGAAGTTTAAAAAGTATTTTAGATAAAAAAAAAATACTTGATTTAGGTTGTGGCGGAGGAATTTTATCTGAAAGTTTAGCTGATTTAGGAGGTAATGTATTTGCTATAGATAAATCTAAGAAACTTATTAATACAGCAAAAAATAGAGCTGCTAAAAAAAACTTAGATATTCAATATGAATGTGCTGAAATTAATAATTTATCAAAGAAAAAATTAAAATTTGATGTTATTATATCTTTAGAGGTTGTTGAACATGTTGATAATTTAAAATTCTTTCTATCAGAAACTTTTAAATGTTTAAATAAAAACGGATTAATAATTTTCTCGACTATCAATAGAAGCAAAATTTCTTATTTAACAACTATACTGTTAGCTGAAAAGATTTTAAAGTTAGTTCCTAATAATACTCATGATTGGGATAAATATGTTAAGCCTGAAGAAATTATAACTTTTTCTAAAAAATATAATTGTAAACTAGATAAAATTACTGGACTACTTCCATTTCCAAGTCTTAATGGATTCAAGTGGCTTAGAGTAAAAAATGTAAAATCTAATTATATTATATCTTTAATAAATTGATTATTTTTTTGAACGTAGTCTTTCTCTAATACTTTTACTATTTTTAGTTTTTATATCTTCTTCTTCTTTATTCTCAAACTTAATTAATAGTATAAATCTACATGATATTATTCTAACTGAGTTAAGCATTTCTTCAAACATGGTAAAGGCTTCTCTTTTATACTCATTTAGCGGGTCTCTTTGTGCATATGCTCTAAGTCCTATACCTTGTCTTAATTGATCTAAGTTTAATAAATGTGATTTCCATTGTTGGTCAAGAACCTGGACAATGAGCTGTTTTTCTATAATAAAAAAATTTTTACTACCTATTAAGTTTATTTTTTCATCTAAACGTTCAAAAATTGAATTTATAACGAAACTATTTAACTTTTCTTTATTTTCAAATTTATAATTTTTGATGTCAAGTCCAGAAATATCTTTTAACTCTAATCTTAATTTTTCTAAATTAACAGGTTCATCATTTTTTTCTATTATATTGTTTTCTGTTATATTTTGGATCGTTTCAATTACCATACTTTTAAAAATATCATGTACTTTTTCTGTAGTTAATAATTCTAGCCTTTGATCATATATTACCTTTCTTTGATCATTCATTACATCATGCAATAAAATACCCAATCCTATTGCACTTTTTATTGAACCAGTAAATTCAGACCCAGCTTCTGTTATCCCCAAATGTAATGGATAATCAGTTTTGCTGGCTAATAATCTATAAGAGGATACTGCTAAATCTATATTAGAAGCTTTTACACTAATTTTAGTGTTATAAAATTTTTGATCTTCTAGTATTCTAATATGTCTAAGAGCACTCTCTAACATAGCAGGAGGTGTAGGATAGAAATATTTCTTTAATAAATCTTTTTCTAATGATCCGGCATTTACACCAATCCTTATAGAACAATCATTTAGTTTAGCAGCATCTACTACTTCCTTAATTTTTTTTTTATTTCCTATGTTCCCTGGATTTATTCTTAAACAAGAGGCGCCAGCTTCTGCTGCTTCTATTGCACGCTTATAGTGAAAATGTATATCAGCAATAATTGGTGTATCTATTTCAGAAATTATTTCTTTTAATGCTACTGTAGAAGCTTCATCAGGACAAGAAACTCTTACTAAATCTGCCCCTGCATCAACTAGTTCTTTTATTTGAAAAAGCGTTGAGTCAATATCACTAGTTTTGGTATTAGTCATTGATTGTACAGTTATAGGATCATTAGATCCGATGTAAACATTACCAACTTTTATTCTCCTAGTTTTTCTTCTAATAATATTTTTTTTTAAATATTCCATTTATTTTATTGCTGTACTAAGTAAATGTAAATTTAAGTAAGTATTTTTACTCCAAAACAAATAAGTTAAACCTATTAGTATTAATGATAATAAAATCAATAAAGACCCATACTTAGTTTCTTTTGAAGAAATGTCTTTTAAACGAAGGTTTGATTTTTTTAAATCAGAAACCTTAGCTGATTGAAGTAAATTTAGTCTACAAACTCCTTCTAAATTTAAATATTTGATATAACTATTTAAAAACCCTTTT
>NZFJ01000060.1 GCA_002690625.1 Rickettsiales bacterium | reverse complement strand
AAATTTTACATTAATAGAAAAAGATAATTTTTTATTTTATTTATATACCGATAGAGAAAGTCTTATCATGTCGATAAATAAATTATCTTATATAAGCATGTGGACTGTTATAATACCAATAGCTTTAATGTTTTATATAAAAACTAATAAAAAAAATATTTTTTATTAACCCTTACTACTTAAGTTTGTATAGCCGTGTTCATCAAATGGTGATCTTAGGCGGGCATTATTTTTAAAAGATTCCCAACTATTATAAATTTCTTTATTAATCTTTCCTTCTGAGGCTGTCTCGGAAACAACTTCTTTCGACAGTTTCAACATGAGGTTAAAAACATCTTGAGGAAAATTTCTAATTAAAACATTATGTTGTTCAACTAATTTTTTTTGAGCTTCAATATTAGCAGCAGTAAATTCCGATATCATTCTATTATTTTCTGCCTCACATGCAGTTTTAATTATACTTTTTAAATCATTATCTAAAGAATTGTAGGCATCAAGATTAATAGAACATTCTAAGCAAGAGCTCGGTTCATGAAATCCTGGACCATAATAAAATTTAGTAATTTTATAAAAGCCAAAAGCGAGGTCGTTCCATGGTCCTACCCATTCTGTTGCATCTATTGCACCAGATTGAAGAGAAGGCATAATTTCTCCTCCGGGAAGAGCAACTGCAGTACCTCCCATTCTATTCAGAACTTCAGCAGCTAAACCTGGAATTCTCATCTTAAGGCCTTTAAAGTCTTCAATACTATTTATTTCTTTTAAAAACCATCCCCCCATTTGAGTGCCTGAGTTTCCACCCATAAAAGGTTTTAATCCAAAATCAGAATATAATTTATCCCATAATTTTTGTCCTCCAGCATAATTGATCCATGCATTATGCTCTTGAGCAGTTACGCCTCCAGGCACAGCTCCAAAAAATGGCATCGATTTATTTTTATTAATCCAATAATATGGACTTGCATGAAACATTTGAGCTTTATTTTCTCTTACGGCATCAAAACATTCAAAGGCTGGAACTAGTTCTCCAGCAGCAAACAACTTAATTGTTATTTTTTTATTAGACATCTCTGTAATATTATCTGCTATTCTTTGTGCTCCAGTTCCTAACCCGGGAAAGTTTTTAGGCCAAGTAGTTACCATTTTCCATTCTATAGATTTTTGAGAGATGTTAGTAGACTTCTTAGGCTTATCGGGAGTACCTCCATTATTACATGCTGAAATTAAACTTGAAGCAGCCACTATACCAGTAGCTTTTAGTATATTTCTTCTCGTAATTTTTTTAGAGGTCATTTTTTTTCTCCTTTATATTTTTTAATTTAAATTAAAATACTTAGGTATAAATAATATAAAAATTATCCAACTTAGCAAGGTTAAAGGAACTCCGCATTTGATATAATCTAGAAACTTGTATTGTCCTGGTGCCATTACTAACAGATTAGTCTGATAACCAAAAGGAGTTAAAAAAGACATATTTGCTGCTAGAATTACTGTAATGATAAAAGGAAAAGGGTCTAAATTTAATGCATATGCAAGGTTTATTGAAATAGGCATAAATACTATAACAGCAGCATTATTTGTAAGTAGATTAGTAAATAAAGTAATAAGAATAAATAATGCACATAAGATAAAGGAGTTTGATTGTCCTTCTATCAAAACTAATAGGTTTTGAACTATTAACTGGGCTGCTCCTGAACTTTGGAGAGCAGAACCATAAGCTAACATACAGGCAATTGTAATAAAAATTCTTCTATCTATTGCAGTTGACGCTCTGTTAATTGATAAAATTTTAAAAGCCACCATGGATGTTGCCCCTATAATCGAAGCTGTAGTTAATTCTACTAAACCTGTTGCAGCGCTAAATATAGTAACTAAAAAAATAATGATTGCTCCCAACAATTTACTTTTTTGTGGCAAATATTTTTTAGACCAATCAATCAAAACTACATCAGAGTTTTGTTTAAGGTTAGAAATTCCAATTTCAGAACCTTGTACTAAAAGTACATCACCTGCTAATAGAGGTATTTCAGTAATTCTATCTTTAAGCATCCGCGATCTTCTTAAAAGCCCTAAAACAATGCAACTAGTAAAGTTTCTGAAACGTATTTGTTCTAAATCTTTTCCTATCATCTCAGATCTAGGAGCTATTAAAACTTCAGCAAGTACTCTGGCATCTTTTGATAAGTATTCCCCAGCATCTTCTAATTTATCACCAGGTTCTTTAGTAAGGTGAGGGTGTATTTGGTCCCCAAGTTCTTGCATTGCTCTTTCAAGTGATTTTCTTGTTGCCGCTAAAACAATAATATCTCCAACCCTCAAACTTAACTTTTCTAAAGGAGGATAGAAAGCATGTTCTCCTCTTTGTACAAAAAGAATGTTACTGTTAGCTAATTCTTTAATTGAGTTTTCTTTTAAATTAACTCCTAAAAGTTTAGAATTAGGTTCTATTTCTATTTCTGCTAGAAATTGTCTAGCATCTCTAGAAAATAAACTTTTATATGATTTTTGCTTAGGTAATATTAATGGCATAATATACATGACAAAAACTATACAAGGTAATGCAATTATTAATGCAGGTATTGATATATCAAGCATGCCTATTTGTTGTATACCGTAATCAATAGATATTCCAGCACCTATAAGGTTAGTACTAGAACCCATTAAAGTTGTCATACCTCCTAACATACTAATATAAGACAAAGGTAAAAAGGTTTTTCTGGTATCTATGCCATGTCTCTCACTAAGTGCAGCAATTAATGGTATGAACATTACAACTATAGGAGTATTATTCATTACTGAGCTTAGTAAAGCTACTACGATTAAAATTACACTTAATAATATTGTTGGATGATATGATTTTTCAGTTTCAAAAAGGTTAGCTAAATAATTTATTACACCCGCTGCAACTAAACCTTCTGCCATTACAAGCAAGGATAAAACAGTAATTAGCCCAGGGTTTGAAAAACCAGATAATAATTCTTTTAGTGAGGGTATATTGTTATCAGGTAAAATTAGATAGGCTATAATTAAAGCAGATAGCAAGCAAATTGAAACTGTTTCTATAGGATATTTATCTAAAACCAAAAAAATTAAAGCTATTACTCCAATTATAATGATTAATATAGGTGCTAGGTTTTCAATTAACATGCTAAACTTTAATTTTGAATTCTCTTAATATTTTGTCTTTATCAAAGTCTAAATCTGGAGCCTCTTTTCTAATAATTGTATCTTTAAAACCTGAAATTTTAATAGGATTACCTGCAACTTGTAACTTAGTAACACCTTTTTCTTTAATATTAACTATCATATTTCTAGATTTAATTTGTTCTAAATTTATAGCGTCTTTTATATTATTTACCTTGCCAACAGGAATACCATCTTTTTCTAATTTTTTTATCCAGTAAGACGAATTATTATTTTTTAAAATATCTTCTATATATATTTTCAATTTATCCGCATTTTTTAATCTTTTATCATTGGTTTTAAAAAGATTATTATCAAGTATATTATTTGCATCCAAGCATTTACAGAGTTTATCAAATAATTGATTATTTCCTGCTGCGATTACTATGTAATTATCTTTACATTTAAATGCTTCAAATGGACAAATTGAAGGATGCCTAGATCCAAGCTTTTTAGGAGGTTTTCTGTCACAAAAATATCTAGACACAGCATTTTCAAGTATTGCAATTTGGCAGTCTAGCATAGATACATCAACTATATTGCCTTTACCAGTTTTGTTCCTATTTATTATAGCAGCTTGAATACCTATTGTTGTAAATAATCCTGCACATATATCTCCAATAGAGCTTCCAACCCTAACTGGTTCTTGCCCTTCATATCCCGTAAGGCTCATTATTCCTCCTAGTGCCTGGACTACAACATCATAGGCAGGTTTATTAGCCCAGGGTCCTGTTTGTCCAAAACCAGAACAGGATGCTATTATTAGCTTAGGATATTTTTTTAAAAGTTTTTTTGAGCTTATTCCTAATTTTTCCATAGTACCTGGCCTATAGTTCTCTACTAGAATGTCTGCATGTTTAAGAAGTTCTAAAAATATGTTTTTTTGTTTTGTTTTTTTGATATCAAGTTTTATAGATTCCTTGTCTCTATTTAATGAAGAAAAGTAAGTTGATTTTTTTTTTATAAAAGGACCAAACTTTCTAGCATCATCGCCATTAGGAGGTTCTACCTTAATAACTCTAGCACCTAAATCACTTAAAACCATTGTTGAGTATGGACCAGCCAGAACACGAGTTAAATCTAAAACTAAAAGACCACTTAAAGGACCATTTTTTTGTTTATTTTTTTTCAATTTTTTCCCATTTTTTAAAAACTTTGTATGTTACTTCAATCATGATCTTAAGATCTTTCTCAGAAGTTGATAAAGGAGGCATAAAATATATTACATTTCTTAAAGGCCTTAACCAGACTTTATTTTTAATAAATTCCTTTTTTATCCATTCTTTTCTTTCATTAGTTAATTTAAATACTTCTATTACCCCAATAGCTCCCTTAACTCTTATATCTTTAACTTGTTTAAAAATAATAAATTTTTTTAAATTAGAGTTCATAATATTTTCAATTCTTTTTACGATAACTGTAAAATTTTTTTTTTCTAAAAATATCTAAAGAGGCATTTGCAGCAGAACATGATAAAGGGTTTGCCATATAGGTTGGTCCATGCATAAATTCTTTACCTTTTTTTTTACTCAAAAAAGCGTTAAAGATTTTTTCATTTGCAATAGTAGCTGCTAGACTCATAAAACCACCCGTAAGAGCTTTTCCTATACATAATATATCTGGAATAGTTTTAGTTTGCTGAAACGCAAACATTGAGCCTGTTCTATAAAAACCCGTAGCTATCTCATCATAAATTAATAACATCCTTTTTTTATTTCTAATTTTATCTATAAAATTTAAAGTGTTAATAGAATGAAATTTCATTCCTCCAGCACTTTGCACTAGTGGTTCAACTATAATTGCAGCTATTTTATCTTCATTTTTTTTTATAAAGTTTTCAAACTTATTTTTATCTTCATTGTTTTCAGGAAGATTAAGCATATAATTTTTTTTTAAATGTCCTTTAAAAATTGAGTGCATTCCTTCATCTGGATCACAAATAGACATAGTAGCTGCAGTATCACCATGATAACCATTTTTAAAAAAAACAAATTTTGTCTTTTTTTTTTGACCTTTATTTATCCAATATTGTATGGACATTTTTAAGGCTATTTCTACTGATACAGATCCTGAGTCAGAAAAAAAAACCTTTTTAAGTTCATTGTTTAGTATATTTATTAATCTCTTTGATAATGTTATAGCTTGATCATGAACTAAACCACCAAACATAATATGAGGCATTATATTCAGTTGATTGATTACTTTTTTTCTTATGTAAGCATTATTATATCCATGACATGCTGTCCACCAAGAGGATATCCCATCAAGAAGATAATTTCCGTTATCAAGATAAATTTTATTTTTACTTGTTTTTAGTGCTTTAGGAACATTGCCTATATTGCTCATTTGCGTATAAGGCAACCATAAAGCTTTAAGGTTTTTATGCATGCTTTTCAGAAACAATCCCTAATTTTTTAAAAAGAGCATCATCTTTATTCTTTTCTGGGTTGTCAGCAGTTAATAAAACGTCTCCTTGAAAAATAGAGTTTGCTCCTGCCAAATATGCAAGTGCTTGCGTAGAGTCAGACATTTCAGTTCTTCCTGCCGAAAGTCTTACGTACGATTTAGGCATTAAAATCCTAGCAACAGCTATAATTTTTATTAATTCAATTGGTTCTATATCTTCAGCATTTTCTAGAGGTGTACCAGGAATTTTTATTAATTGATTAATTGGAACACTTTCTGGCTGTATTGGAAGGNTTGCTAAAGTTAATAACATTTTAATTCTATCTATTTTTGTTTCACCCATTCCTAAGATACCTCCACAACATATCTTTAAATTTGCTTTTCTGACATTTTTTAAAGTTGTAGTCCTATCTTCAAACTTTCTGGTAGAGATTATTTTTGAATAATATTCTTCAGAAGTATCTATATTATGATTATAATAATCTAAACCTGCTTCAGAAAGTTTTTTAGCTTGATAATCTTTTAACATACCCAAAGTAACACAGGTCTCAAGTCCTAAATTAGAAACTTCTTTTATCATATCACATACTGCGTCTAAATCTTTATCAGTTGGATTTCGCCATGCTGCACCTAAACAAAACCTTGTAGAGCCCATTTTTTTAGCTTCAATTGCCGCTTCTCTGACTTTATCTAATGATATTAATTTTTCTTTTTTTAGCCCTGTATTATGATGTGCACTTTGAGGACAGTATGAACAATCTTCTGGACATGAACCTGTTTTAATACTTAATAAAGTACTTAACTGTACTTCATTCTTACTAAAGTTTTGTCTATGAACTTTTTGTGCTTTGTATATTAAATCATTAAATGGTAAATTATATATCTTGAGCGCTTTTTTAAGGTCCCATTTATTTTTTAAATTATTTTTTGTTTTTTTCATTCTTAAATCCTATAATATTCCAAGATAAAGTAAAAAAATTAATATGCAAAGTAATAATATAAATAAATATATACAAAATAAACTAAGAGTAATTTCTAAAAAAAATCAATTAAGGAAATTAATTGATGTAAAAAGAATGCCGAAAAATAAAGTAACTTATGATAACAAAAGAGTTATTTCTTTTTCGTGTAATGATTATTTATCGTTAAGTTTAAATAAGAAAGTAATAGAAGCTTCAAAAAATGCTTTACAAAGCTTTGGTGTAGGAGCAGGAGCATCAAGGTTAGTTACTGGAAATAGCTTCCTAAATAGTATTTTAGAAGATAAAATTAAAGATTTAAAAAAAACTGAGGCATGCTGTATTTTTGGAAGCGGTTTTTTGGCTAATTTGGGAACTATATCTTCTTTAGTTAATAATAAAGACCTTATTTTGATAGACGAATTAAGTCATGCATCTACTTTTTTAGGTGCTAAGCTTTCTGGTGCTAAAATAATAAAATTTATACACAATAATACTAATGATTTAGAGGTTAAATTAATTAAATATAGAAATAAATATAATAAGTGTTTAATTTTAACGGAGGGAATTTTTAGCATGGATGGAGATTTATCTCCACAGGATAAAATATCTGATATAAAAAATAATTATAACTCTATACTAATGGTAGATGATGCACATGGTTTTGGTGTATTAGGTGATGGTTCAGGAAGTAACAGTATATTTAAAAAAAAACCTGATATTGACATTTATATTGGAACTTTGTCTAAAGCTGTTGGTAGTTATGGAGGTTTTGTTTGTGGTAGTAAAGATTTAATAGAATTTATTATCAATAGGTGTAGAACTCAAATATACACAACTGGACTTCCTCCAAGCGTTATTGCAGCTTGTATAAAATCAATAGATATTATTACTAAGAACAAAGCACTTATAAAAAAACCTTTAACTTATGCTAAGTATTTTTGTAAAAAATTTGAACTTAAAGAACCAGAATCTCCAATAGTTCCAGTAGTAATAGGAAATGAAAAAGAAACCCTAAATTTATCCCAAACTTTATTAAAAAATGATCTGTTAGTTGGTGCTATTAGACCTCCTACAGTACCTATTAATACTTCCAGATTAAGAATTGCATTTAATTCATTAGTATTTTTGTAAAAAATTTGAACTTAAAGAACCAGAATCTCCAATAGTTCC
>NZFJ01000059.1 GCA_002690625.1 Rickettsiales bacterium | reverse complement strand
TGATATTATTTGATCTTAATTGTGAAAATGGACATCAGTTTGAGGCGTGGTTTCCATCAAACTCAAAATTTGAGGTACAACGAAAAAAAAAGTTAATTTCCTGTCCTTATTGTGAGAATAATAATGTTAAAAAGTCTTTAATGGCTCCTAACTTAAATCTAAGTAATAAAAGCAAAACAAAAGTTAAAGACGATAATAAAGCCATACAAGAAAACAAACTGAGAAAACAGATCTTTAAATTTAAAAAATATATTGAAAAAAATACAGAAAATGTGGGTAAGAATTTTGTCGAAGAGGCTAGAAAAATATACTACGGAGAGAAAAAATCTAAACCTATCAGAGGAGAAACAACAGAAAATGAGGCAAAAGAGTTAGCCGATGAGGGCATTCCATTTTCTAAATTACCATGGTCTTCTAGAGAAGATGCTTAATGAATAATTTTTTTGAAAATAATTTAAATAGCTGGCATGATCTTGCAAAGAAAGAACTTGAAGGAAAAGATGATCTTAAAAATTTAAAGTGGATGTCTCAGGAAGGGATAGAAATAAAGGCTTTATATACCAAGGACGATTTAGAAGGGTTAAATCATATAAATACGTTACCAGGTTTTGCACCTTTTGTAAGAGGACCAAAAGCAACAATGTACTACGGAAAACCTTGGACCATAAGACAATATGCTGGCTTTTCAACTGCTAAAGAATCAAACAAATTTTATAGAAATGCTCTGAAATCAGGACAGAAAGGTTTATCAATCGCTTTTGATTTAGCAACACATAGAGGTTATGATAGTGATCATCTTAGAGTTATTGGAGATGTAGGTAAAGCCGGCGTTGCAATTGACTCTGTAGAGGACATGAAACTACTATTTGACAAAATTCCATTAGATAAAATGAGTGTTTCAATGACAATGAACGGAGCAGTTTTACCTATATTGGCTTCATATATTGTTGCAGCCGAAGAACAAGGTGTAAAAAGATGTCAACTTTCAGGTACTATACAAAACGACATTTTGAAAGAGTTTTTGGTAAGAAACACTTATATTTATCCACCCAAAAGCTCTATGAAAATAGTATCTGATATTATCGACTTTACTTCAAAAGAAATGCCAAAATTTAATTCAATATCTATATCAGGTTATCACATGCAAGAAGCAGGAGCCAATCAGGTACAAGAATTAGCTTTTACTATAGCGGATGGATTAGAATATGTTAACACAGCAATTAATAATGGTTTACCAGTAGATGCTTTTGCTCCAAGATTATCCTTCTTTTTCGCAATAGGAATGAATTTTTTTATGGAAGTGGCTAAATTAAGAGCAGCCAGATACATTTGGGCAATAAAAATGAAAGAACTATTTTCTCCTAAAAATAGTAAATCTCTAATGCTAAGAACTCATTGCCAGACTTCAGGAGTTTCTTTAACTGAGAAAGATGCATATAATAATATAATAAGAACTACAATTGAAGCTATGGCAGCTATTATGGGAGGTACGCAATCATTACATACTAATTCATTTGACGAAGCAGTTGCTTTACCATCTGAGATGTCATCACGAATAGCAAGAAATACACAATTGATTCTGCAAAACGAAACTGATATCACTAAAACTATAGATCCACTAGCAGGAAGTTATTATATTGAGAGTTTAACAAACTCTTTAATAGTGCACGCTGGAAACATTATTGACAAAATTATTAATATGGGTGGCATGACTAAAGCAATAGAAGATGGTTTTCCAGGAAGATTAATAGAAGAATCTGCTATAAAAAAACAGGCAAAAGTAGATAGTGGTCAAGAAGTAATAGTAGGAGTAAATAAATATCACAATGAAAATGAAGAGCAATTTGATATACTTGAGATAGACAACACGCAAGTTAAAGTAGAGCAAATAGCTTCATTAAAAAAACTTAAAAAAAATAGGAACTCAGAAGATTGTAATGAAGCACTCAATAATATTACCAATGTAGCAAAAACACAAAAAGGTAATTTATTAGAAGCATGCATAAACGCTGTTAGAAAAAGAGCAACAATAGGAGAAATATCATTAGCTTTAGAAAAAGTTTTTAGCAGATACGAAGAAAAAATAGGTATTATTAAAGATGTTTATGCAACCAATTTTGATGATAAAGATAAAATAGAAGAAATTAAGGATAATATAGAAAGTTTTATACTGAAAAATGGTAGGAGACCTAAAATGCTAGTGGCTAAATTGGGGCAAGATGGTCATGATAGAGGGGCAAAAGTCATAGCATCATCTTTTTCTGATCTTGGTTTCGAAGTTGAAATTACAAAACTATTTCTTACACCAAAAGAATTATTACAGGAGTCTAATAAAGGAATAGTGGATGTGATAGGGATATCTAGTCATGCTGCAGCGCACATGACTTTAGTTACCGAATTTATGCAACTTTTAAGAAGTAATGAAAAAAAGTTCATTATTGTTTGTGGAGGTGTGATACCAAAAAAAGATATAAAGAAATTAAAAAATATAGGAGTATCTGAAGTCTTCGGTCCTGGAACTAATATTCTTGATGCATCAAATAAAGTGCTAAGCCTAATAAAATATGGAGGTAAATCAAATTTATAAATTTTATAGTTGAAGCAAGACTAAATTTATATTAGATTACTTAAATTTACAAAGAGAATTATTATGACAAGAAAATGCGATTTATCTGGAAAAGTAGTTATCACAGGAAATAACGTAAGTCACGCGAATAATAAAACTAGAAGAAGATTTATTCCTAATCTTCAAAATGTAAGTTTATATAGCGATAAATTAGACAAAAAAATAAAGCTCAGAGTTGCCACGTCAACCCTTAGGACAGTCGAAAAAAATGGGGGCATTGATAATTTTTTAATTGAAGCCAGTATTGCTCAATTGTCTAGTGCCGCTCGTAAATATAAAAAATCAATATCAAAGTTAGTGGAAAAAGAAAATATTAAAAAAGCTCAATAAGCTGCTTTGACATAACTCTGCCTAAATCATCTACATCTAATATAGTTACTGCTTTATTGTAATATCTAGTAACGTCGTGTCCTATACCAATTGCTAGAAGTTCTATTGGTGTTTTTTTCTCAATAAAATTAATTACATTTTTTAAATGATAATCCAAATAAGCACTTTTATTGGAAGATAACGTACTATCATCAACTGGTGCTCCATCAGATATAACCATTAATATTTTTCTTTTTTCATTCCTATTAATAAGTCTCTTATATGCCCATTCTAGAGCTTCTCCATCTATATTTTCTTTAAGGAGCCCTTCCTTAAGCATTATACCAAAGTTTTTCCTAGTTCTTCTAGCTGGTGTATCTGCATTTTTATATATTATATGAAGCAGTTCGTTTAGTCTCCCCGGGAAATGTGGTTTGTTTTCCTTTACCCACTGTTCTCTGGCACGACCTCCTTTCCAAGTTTTAGTAGTAAAGCCTAAAACCTCAACTTTAATCCCACACCTTTCTAAGGTTTTGACAAGTATATCGGTTGAAATAGCAGCTATAGTAATGGGTCTTCCTCTCATAGAACCTGAGTTATCAATTAGTAGAGATACTACTGTATCTTTAAACTCAGTATCTTTTTCTTTTTTATATGAAAGTGAATTATCAGGAGAAATAATTACTCTAGATAATTTTCCACTATCAAGAAATCCTTCTTCTAAATCAAATTCCCACCAACGAGTTTGTTTAGATAAAAGCTTTCTTTGAAGTTTGTTAGCTAAAATAGTTATTGTAGAATCTAATTTTTCTGTCTGAATATCTAACTGTTTTCTTAATTTTATAATATCTTCGTTTTCGCAAAGATTTTCTGCAATTGTAGTGCTATCAAATTCTTTAGTGAAAATTTTATAATTTGATATAGAATTTTCTGCAAATTCATCATTGTAATCCGCCGAGCTATTTGAGGCATCATTTTTTTCTTCTTCATCATCTAAGTTAAATGATTCAGACTTTTCTATTTGGCTACTTTTATCATTTTGGTCAGATTCCTCTGATGTATATTGCTGAATATTATCCGGATTATTATTATCATTTTCTTCTATTTTATCGTTTTGCTCATTTTCACTTTTGTCTTCTTTTAATTCTTCTTCTTTACTTTTATTTTCACTTTCAACAAGCTTAATTAAATCTAAAATTTTTTTACTAAAATTAGTTTGATTTTGTATATTACTTTTGAGCTCTAGTTTATTTTGTTTTAAAACTTTTATTAATTTTTCTGCTATTGGATCACTTATTTTCAATAAATCTTTTGAAATATTAGTATTCAAAATTTGACTTTTAATTATTAATTTAAATGTTTCAGAGGGCGAGAGCTTCTTTCCTTTACTTAGACTTTCAGTAATTTTTAATTTATCTAGATGGTATAAATTTTTCTTTATACCAGGATACTTTTTACTACCTAACAACTCGCATCTTAAAAACTCAGTTTCAGTAAATATTTTTTCAGTTTTTTCATCTACTGGGGCCATGCCTTTATGTAATTTAAGGTTATGATATCTTTTTATTAGTGATATAGAATCACTAGTACCTCTAATAGTATTTTTTTCTAAGATAAAATTTTCATTAGATAATTGGGGCATTGAAATATTTGATTCGTCTCGTACATTATTTTCACCAAATAGTAAGGTAAGATTAGGATTTTTTGAAATAGCTTTTACGGTACTCTCAATTGACTTTTTAAATGAATTGATAAGGAGGCTTTTTTTATTCATTTAAATTTGTATTTTTTTCTTCTAAATTATTAAGCCATTGTTCTGGTATATCTATAGCAAGACACCTTTGGTAGTATTCTGCTATGATTGATTTCTCAGCTTCATCACATTTATTTAAGAAGGTTACTTTGAAAGCATAATTGAGATCTCCAAAAATAATGGTATTTTCAGCCCAAGTAATGACAGTTCTAGGGGACATAAGAGTAGATATATCACCATTCTTAAAGCCTGCTCTGGTTAGGTTAGCTAATTCAATCATAGAAAGTATAATATCTTCTTTATAGGACTTTAAAAACTCTTTTACTTTTGAGCATATGATTTTGAATTCCTGTTCTTTAGGTAAATAATTTAAGGTTGAGACAATATTCCATCTATCCATTTGTCCTTGGTTGATTTGTTGCGTTCCATGATAAAGTCCTGATGTATCACCTAAACCAATAGTATTAGTCGTACAAAAAAGCCTGAATGAAGAATGAGGATTTATAACTCTATTTTGCTCTAACAATGTAAGCTTTCCTTCTATTTCTAATATTCTCTGAATTACAAACATCACATCTGGCCTTCCCGCATCATACTCATCAAACACTAAGGCAGTACCACTTTGTAAAGCCCATGGTATTATTCCTTCTTTAAACTTTGTAATTTGGACACCTTTTTCTAAAACAATAGCATCTTTACCTATAAGATCTATTCTGCTTACATGGCTATCTAAATTGATTCTAAGACACCGCCAATTTAGTCTTGCTGCGATTTGTTCTATATGAGTAGATTTACCAGTACCATGATATCCTTGTATCATAACTCTTCTATTGTATTTGAAGCCTGCTAATATAGATAGTGTAGTATCTTTATCAAAAATATAGCTTTTATCTATTTCGGGGACATAATCATCTTTATTCGCAAAGCACGGAACTGTCATATCTGTATCAATGTTAAATAATAAAGAGGCTTTAGATTCTTTATCAGGAACATCACTTCTTTCATTTATTTTTTTATTAATTATTTGTTTCATATATTCCTTTTAAAAATTAAGAAGAGTTAATAGATTAGCATACGCATTATTTAGTTTAACAATATTTTCTTCACAACTATTTTTATTAATGTCAGGATGAAACTTTTTTACCATTAACTTATATTGTTTTTTTAAATCAGATAGTTTATCCGGCATCTCCATATTAAGTATTTTTAAAAACTCTAATACTTTTTTTGTGTCTTCTTTCGACAAGTTGGTAATTTTATTGGTTTCTAAGATTTTATTTTCTAAGTCAAAGAAATTATATAAATCTGAATACTTACTATTTTTTATCCTTTTCCATGTGGGTCTATGCCATGTAGCGTCTTTGGAAACCTCCTTATATATTTGATCAGTTGTCCTTCCTTTAAAGTAATCCCAACCTTTATTGTATTGTTTTACGTGTTCAAGACAAAAATATTTAAAAACTCTTAGCTCACTTCTAGAGCTAGGTGCTTTGTATTCACCTTTTTTTTCACAATTATTCCATTCACAATACTTAGTCAGTAATGGTATGTCAGAATAATCATGAATAAAATAAAAGTCACTATTTTTTTTATTTTTATACATAATATATATAATATTATGTTTTTTTATTTTATTAGCAAGAGTGGTATTAAATAGTGAGAAAAAATTCTAGAAAAAAAAAGAATAGAAGAGATACTTAATATAAGTTTTGCCCCTAGCTTTCTTCAAGTAATAGATAATAGTAAGGATCATGAAGGACACGTAGGAGTAAAAGGCAATCATGGTGAAACTCATTTTTACATAAAAATGAACTCTGATTTATTCAAACAACTTAATAAAGTACAAATGCATCAAAAAGTTTATACGGTACTAAAAGAAGAATTTGATAGAGGTTTACACGCAGTACAGCTAGACTTAAATTAGTTTTTTTTCTTAATATGGACTTTAGTAACTCTAGTTTTGTTTCTAGATATTACTGTTATAATTTTATTTTTAATAAAAAAACTTTCGCCTTTTTCAGGAATTCTTTTTGCTATGTTTATTACTAAACCAGCAATAGTAGAGGCTTCATTTTCAGAAAAGTTTAAATTAAAACTTCTATTTAAGTCCCTGAGTGTAACATTACCATTAACATATATGTTGCCTCTTTTATCTGATGTTGAGCTTAATGAAGGTGAGTCATGTTCATCTTCTATTTGGCCTACTATTTCCTCTAAAATATCTTCTAAAGTTACTAACCCTTGTAATACGCCATATTCATCTACTACAAAGGCTATTTGTTTTTGTTTTTCTCTAAACGCATTAAGCTGGCTTAGTAAACTAGTCGTTTCAGGAATAAACCATGGTTCTTGAAGTACTTCTAAAATATTAAATTTTTTTCTATCTAATAAAGATCTTAAAAGATCTTTAACATGAAATATTCCAATGATATTTTCTGAATTATTTTCCCAAATAGGCACTCTAGAAAAAGGAGTTCTTTTTGCTAAATTAAAATAAAATTGTTTTGACTCTTTCTTGTTAACTCCAAATATATCTTTTCTATGTATCATAACTTCGCCTATTTCTCTATGAGTTAAGTCCAGAATGCTTTCTAACATTAATCTATTATCTTTTTTCATTTCTCCTTCTTTATCTGCCAACAAAATTGCTCCTCTAATTTTATCTATATTTAGATTCTCATTTTTTTTATATTTTATCCTTACTAAAAATTCTATTAACTTATGAACTAATGCATTAATAGGATATAATATCCATATAAAAAAAGATAATATTGGAGTATAATAAACCATCAGTAGATCAGGTTTTCTTATAGCATAAATTTTAGGAAATACTTCTGCAAATATAAAAATTATTGAGGTCATCAATAATGTAGAATATAAAATTCCTATAGCACCAAAAGTTTTTATTAGTAAATTGGTTGCAATAGCAGAAGAAAGAATATTTACTAAATTATTTCCTAAAAGTATTGCGCTTATAGCGATTTCTTTTTTTTTTAATAATTTTTGAGTTTTTGCTGCTCTTTGGTCTCCTTCCGAAATTTTTTTTTGTAATAATGGTTCAGATAGGCTGGTTAAAGCAGTTTCTGATGAAGAAAAAAAAGCTGATAGCATAACTAAAAAAAAAATTATAGTTATTTGGCTTAATGTATAAAAATCGAGCATATTTTTATTATATCTTCTATGACTACTTTAATAGCTTATTCCAACGATTTATTAAATTGTTCTAAATATTTGTTAAGTAATAAAAATAATTTTTTATCATGTAAGGAATTAACTTTATCAAGGTGGTTAGAAGTTATTAATAGTAAATATAAACGTAGTTCAGCCGCTAGAAAAATATCTGTTATTAAGCAATTTTTTAATTTTATTTATATAGAAAAATATAGGATAGATGACCCAGCAAAAAAATTAATATTGCCAAAAAAAGA
>NZFJ01000058.1 GCA_002690625.1 Rickettsiales bacterium | reverse complement strand
TAATATTTATATTATATTGTATTTTTTTTTTATAATATATATAAAATATAGGTGTAAACTACTATTATGTTCAAATATTTTTTTATAATAATCATATTTTTAATTCATGGATGTGCCAGCGAAACTGCAAAAATGGCGCATCAAATTGAGCATAAAAAAAATGATAATGTTTTTACTGAAAAAAATAGTAATCAATGTAGAGTAATGCTTGATAGAAGTGAAAACGAAGATTTGATTTTTAATACTAGAATTATTGCTACACCTATTATAGGTATTTTAGGTATATTTGCAGCTCCTGCAATATTAGCCGCAAATGCATCATTAGATTTAAGAGATAGATTAACTGCATCTGATTTAAGCGAGGCATGTGGAGGAGGTGCTACTGATCTTCAAAAAATTGCAGGTGACGTTGCCGTAAATGGCTCTATAGGATTATTGTTACAAGGTACTAGTTTATCAGTTTATCCAGGCGGAGAAGAAGTACCAGTTAGTACGGCAGTAGAAGCAGCAAATTAGCGACTATGAAAACTTTACTTATAAAAGCTGTTTTTTTTTTAAGCCTAGCAATATTAGCACAAGATAATAAAAGCAGTCATCAAAATGATCATGATCCTATGAGACCATATCTTTCAAGTGATCAACTTGCTCTAGACACAGAGATAAAGTATGCTAAATGCATACGCCTCCAGATGGCAGGTTTATGGGATGAAACTGCTAAACTATACACTATAATAGCTAATAGAGGTCATCCTACAGCGCAACTTCACTTGGGCAAACAATATGTTCATGGAAATGGAGTATCTCAAAGTTACGCGGAAGCTTATAAATGGTTTGCCTTATCTGATACTTCAATAGGGAACCACTTCATAGAGCTTATAACTGAAGATATGAGCATTAACGAAATTAATGAAGCCAAAAAACTGATTAAAAATTTTAAACCTTCTTACAAATAATTAACTTTTAAAAATAGTAAAGTTATTAACCTTTTCTCTTTCAGTTTTTAATTTATTAATTTTAGCATTTTTATTTTCATAGCCTAAAGCCATGCCACAATGTACTGTGTGATTATCTTTTAATTTCAATAAATTATTGGCTTTTTTGTAAATTAGTCCCCACGCTGCTTGAGGACAAGTATTTAAACCATAACTTCTGGCCAAAAGACAAATGTTTTGCATAAACATTCCGTAATCTAACCAACTCATCCAACCTAAGTCTTTTTCAATAGAAAATATTAGTCCTACTGGCGCACCAAAAAAATTATAGTTTTCAGAATGAAAACTCTTGGTTTTTTCAAAATCACCTTTCTTAATATTTAAAATCTGGTACAAATCCCAACCTACTTTTCGTCTTCTACTTAAATAAGGTTCTCTATATTTTTTCATGTAATTTAATCTTTCTAATGAAAGTTTTTTAGAGTTTTCTATAAATTCTTTTTTTGATTCTGCAGTAAATTTCTTTAAACTTTTTCCAGTAAGTACATAAACATTCCAAGGTTGTGTATTACTGCCACTTGGTGATAAAGAAGCATAATAAAGTAATTCTTTTACTATTTTTAAACTTACTTTTTTTTTCAAAAAGCTTCTAACGCTTTTTCTAGATAATATCGCTTCTCTGACTGAAACCATATTTTTTCTCCTAATTATTTTTTTTCCTTGAATATTAGTAAGTTAATTATCATATTTTTTATAACAAGGATATTAAAATGAATAAAAAAAAATACGAGTTTCAAGCTGAAGTAGGTAAAATTTTAAACATTGTTGCGAATTCTTTATACAGTGACAAAGAAATTTTCTTAAGAGAATATATATCAAATGCTGCTGACGCATGCGATAAATTAAGGTATGAGCAAGTAAAAAACCCAGCACTAATTGAAAAAAATGAAAAATTTAAAATATTGGTTGCTACAGATAAAAAAAATAAAATTATAGAGATAACTGATAATGGCATAGGAATGAGTAAAGAAGAGCTAATAAACTCGTTAGGAACTATTGCTAAGTCAGGGACAGAAGAATTTATAAAAAAACTAGAATCTGAAAAAAATAATCATATACAACAAATTGGAAAATTTGGAGTTGGTTTTTACTCAGGCTTCATGGTGGCAAAAAAAATTGTTGTTAATTCAAAAAGAGCAAATTCAAAAGAAAGCTGGCAATGGGAATCTGATGGACAAGGTNCATTTTCAGTAAATGAAGCAGATAAGAAAAACAGAGGTACTACGGTAAAAATTTATCTTACAGATAAAGATAAAGATTTCTCTGAAAAAATTAGAGTTGAAAATATAATAAAAAAATACTCAGATCATATTTCTCATGATGTATTAATTATTGACAATGATACTAAAGATAAAAAAGAAGAGAAAGTAAACCAGGGATCAGCACTGTGGACAAAAGATAAAAAGGATATAAAAATTGAAGAATATAATTCTTTTTATACTAGCTTGGGTTTAAATTATGATAAACCATGGAAAGTAATTCACAATAAAATAGAAGGAAACATAAACTATACTAACTTAATTTTTATTCCATCTGAAAAACCCTTTGACCTGTTGAATTCAGATAAAAAAATTAATTTAAAGCTATATATAAAAAAGGTTTTTATTACAGATAATTTAGAAAATATTTTACCTAAATATTTAAGGTTTTTATCTGGGATTATAGATTCTGAAGACATATCGTTAAACATAAGTAGAGAAATGCTACAAAATGACCCTGTGGTAAATAAGATTCAAAACCACCTTACTAAAAAAATCATTTCTGAGCTTAAATCAGAACTTAAAAAATCTAAGGATAGCTATTTAAAGTTTTGGACTAATTTTGGGTCGGTTCTTAAAGAAGGGATTCATGAAGATTATACCAACAAAGACAATATATTAGATATTTCCCTATTTTATTCCAGCAAAACCAAAAACTATATTACACTAGAAGAATATATACAAAATAAGAAAAAAGAACAAAATGAAATTTATTACATTAGTGGAGAAAATATAGATAATTTAATTAATAGCCCCCAAATGGAAACATTTATAAAAAATGATATTGAAGTCTTGTTATTTACTGATCCTGTGGATGAATTTTGGCTGCCTAATGTAACAGAATTTAAAAGTTGTAAGTTCAAATCTATAACTAAGGGCAATATAGATTTAGACAATATAGATAAAGAAAAAAAAGAAAATAATAATGAAGATGATAAAGTTACTAAGTTAATAGCTTATATGAAAACATATTATGGTAATAAAGTTAAAGATGTAAAAGTTTCTAAAAGACTAACTGATAGTCCAGTTTGTTTTGTGGCTGATGAAAATGAAATGGATATACATTTAGAAAATTTACTTAAGAAACATAAACATTTAGATAAAGTTGCAACAAAGGTTCTAGAAATAAATCCTGACCATGAAATTATAAAATATTTATCAAAATTAGATCACACAAAAGAAAATGATAAGATAATATCGTCTGAGATATCAGAAATGTTATTAAATCAAGCTAAAATCATTGAAGGTATACCTTTAGAAAATAGTAAAAACTTTTGTAAATCAATAAATAAACTATTAGCTAAGAATATTTCATAGACTTAAGTAGATACAAGGAAAAATATTTTTTATTGTCTGAAAAATTTCTAATAACTTTCAACTCTGATTTTTTAAATAACACTTCTAAAGTATTATCAGAAAACTTTCTACTAATTTCTGTTAGGATTTTATCACCATTATTAATTTTAATAGTCTCTTGATTGGGAAAATTTATTTTATGATCTGTGACTGCCTCTAGGTACATTTCAATTTGAGATTTTTTTTTATTAAACTCTGCAAAATGATCAAAATTATTTTTATCAAAGTTAAGTTTAAATTTTTTATTTAAAACACTTAAAATATTTTTATTAAATTTTTTTGTTATACCCTTTTTATCATTATATGCAGAAGTAATAATTTTATGATTCTTTATTTTATCCACTCCTAAAAGAAAATAATCATTCTTTTGCATAATATTAGATACATTATTTAAAAACTTAACAGCTAATTGATTATTAAAATTACCTAAAGTGCTTCCTAAAAATAAATATAGTTTAGGTTTTTGATTGGGCTTCAGTTTAATTATATCATTTATAAAGTCCCCTTTAAATAATTTTACTCTTAAAAATGGGCTAATATTTTTTAATTGCCTTGAAGACATTTCTAGTGCTTTTTCTGAAATATCTAAAGACGAATATGTAAGTTTTGTTAGTTTTTTAAGTCCCTCTAATATTAATATTTTTGTTTTTTTTGAAGAACCACTTCCTAGTTCAAAGACTTCTTCAAAATTTGAAATTTTAGATATTTCTGAAGAGTATTTATTTAATATTTGTTTTTCTGTTCTAGTTAAATAATATTCTTCTGTATTACAAATTTGTTCAAATAATTTACTACCAGTATCATCATATAAATACTTTGTTGGTATTGATTTATTGCTATTTTTTAAATATAAAATTATATCCTCAGTATCAAACTTTATATTTTTTTCTGAAATATCCTCAATTTTTTGCATAATTAACTATAAAATACTATAATTTATAATAAATATTCGTTTATAACCTAAAATAAAATAAATGTGTAGACATATTGGATATATAGGAACAAATAAATTATTAAGTCAAATTTTACTAGAACACAATCATTCTATTATAGAAATGGCCTATAAACCTAAAGAAATGAATGAAGCTATATTAAATGCAGATGGGTTTGGCATATCTTGGAAGAAAAATTTATGTGTAGAAACTTATAAAAGTGATTTACCTATTTGGAATGATATGAATTTGATTTCTTTATGTAAAAGCATATATTCTAATTTGGTTATAAGTAATGTTAGAAGTGCTACTATTGGAAAAAATATTGGTTATTATAACACACATCCATTTACATATAATTCATATTTTTTTTCTCATAATGGCTACATAAAAAACTTTAATGATTCAATAAGAAATAAACTATTAAAATATTTAGATTTATTTTTTTTAAATAAAATTGAAGGAAGAACTGATTCTGAATTAATATTCTACTTAATTTTAAGTTGTATAAAAAAAACAAAGAATATTAAAGAAAGCATAAAACAAGTTTGTAATATAATAAGAGATAATAGCAATATTTCTATGTTGAATTTTTTATTCGCAGAATTTTCCAACAACGGTAAAATAAAGCTATATGCAACTAAGATGAGTTATAATATAAATGCTCCAAGCCTTTACTATAAGAAATTAAACAACCATGGATATATAGTTTCTTCAGAAAAGTTAGATAAAAATAATTGGAATAAAGTTAAGAAAAATCATTTATTAGAATTTACTGCTAAAAGTATTAAAATAGAAAAAATAATATAAAATGAAAGAAATCATTTTATTTTCAAAAAAACAACAACTATTAATACAATACCTTAAAATAACAAATCATAGGAACTACTTAATAAAACCTAATAATCAACTTAGTCCAATAGGATGGCATTTAATTCATTGTCTTTATATTGAATGCTTGTGGTTAAGAAAGTATTATTTAGAAGATAATAGCTTAAGTAATAAATTAGAAAATATTGCTGATTCAAAATTAGTTTTGCCAAAAAATAGAGGTCTAAACCTACCAAATTATGAACAAATTATTAATTTATGTAAAAAAGAATTTAAGAATAATCTAATAATCATAAATAAAATTATAGAAAAAAAAATTAAAAAAAAAATATCTATAGAATATTTGATCTCATTTTTCATTAATCATCATTCTCAACATTTAGAAACTATAAAAATTATTCTGAACCTCATACATCTTAAAAATTTTAGTGAAAAAAACATTATTTTTAAATCCATAGAACCAAAAGTATATAAATTTAAATCATTTGAAATAAATGAAGGTTTTTATTACATAGGAGCAAATAATTTAAATTTTTCTTATGATAATGAATTACCCAGAAATAAAAAATTTATTAAAAGTTTTAATATTGCAAAAAAACCCATAAGGATTGATGAATGGTATGCTTTTATTAAAGAAGATGGTTATAAAAGAAAAGAACTTTGGAGTGAAGCCGGATGGATATGGAGATTAAAGAATAATGTAACTTACCCTCTGAATTGGCGATTAAAAAATAATAAGTTATCTTTATCAACTCCTTTTGGTTTTAGGAATCCTGATAACAAACAAACAGTAACAAATATTAGTTTGTATGAGTTAGAAGCTTTTGCTAAGTATAATAACTTAAAAATACCTCATGAATTACAATGGGAGGCAGCATCAAATAAACTAAAAAATAAATACAAAGTATGGGAATGGTGTAAAAATAACTTTTTTCCTTACTCAGGATTTCGTTGGTATCCATATAGAGAATACTCTACTCCATGGTTTAATAATAATTACTTTACACTTCGTGGATCAAGTTTATATTCTGAAGATCAAATTAGAAGAACCTCTTTTAGAAATTTTTACCAGGCTGGTGATAGGTTTATTTTTTCTGGAGGAAGATTAAGTTATTATTAGTAATAATATTTACTTTTTTATTTCTTAATAATTTAAACCTAAAATTTATGGGGCGACTGATGGGTCTCGAACCCACGGCCTCCGGTACCACAAACCAGCGCTCTAACCAACTGAGCTACAGTCGCCATAAACGTTTTTACATTTATTGTTTCTTATAATACTATTATTTATATTGTATTAGATGGAGCTAGTAAATGAAAAAAATTGAAGCTATTATTAAACCCTTTAAATTAGATGAAGTAAAAGAAGCATTAAGTAAAATAGATCTTAATGGCATGACAGTTACTGAAGTAAAGGGTTACGGCAGGCAAAAAGGACATACAGAATTATACCGAGGAGCAGAATATAACATTGATTTTTTGCCTAAAGTAAAAATAGAAATAGTTTTAACTGACGAGAAACTTTTAAAAGCAATTGAAATTATTCAAAAAACAGCTTTAACAGGTAAAATAGGAGACGGAAAAATTTTTATTTATAATGTTGAAAAAGCAATAAGGATAAGAACTAACGATGAAAATGATAAAGCGATATAAATATTTATGATTAAATTTTTTTAATATATTATTGACATAAAGTTAAAACTAAATATCATACTATCATCGTTCAATCTAATTTTTAGATCGGAAGTAAGCTTATGCTGAAGGAACGCGGTATCAATATATAAATATCAAGATAGCTTCGCCGTACCGTAGTAATCATATAAGCATTTTTTTTAATAGATTATTAGGAGTAATTAAATGATAGAAAATATTTTTAAAATGATTAAGGAAAATGAAGTCAAGTTTATTGATTTCAGGTTTACTGATCCAAAAGGTAAATGGCAACATACTGCCCAAACTGTAGAAAGTGTTGATGAAGAGCTTTTAAAAAATGGCATTATGTTTGATGGTTCTTCTATATCAGGCTGGAAATCTATAAATGAATCAGATATGATTCTTAAACCTGATCTTACCACTGCTGTCATGGATCCTTTTACCGCACAACCACAGTTAATATTATTTTGTAACGTAATAGAGCCTTCTACGGGTGAAATGTATTCTCGCTGTCCTCGTTCAACAGCTGTTAGAGCAACTAACTATCTGAAGGAGTCAGGAATAGCAGACACTGCCTTTTTTGGACCAGAAGCAGAATTTTTTGTATTTGACGATGTTAAGTGGAATGTATCAATGAATGATACATTTTATCAAATTGACTCAGATGAAGGTCCTTATAATTCAAGTAATAGTTTTGAAGGAGGTAACATAGGGCATAGACCTTCTGTTAAAGGTGGTTACTTTCCTGTTCCTCCTGTAGACTCGATGACAGATATGAGAGCGGAAATGGTGGGTACTATGACAGAAATGGGCCTTGATATGGAAAAACACCATCATGAAGTGGCTCCCTCACAAAATGAATTAGGGCATAAATTTGATGAATTATTATCCTGTGCCGATGGTTTACAAAAATATAAATATGTAGTTCATATGGTTGCACATTCGTACGGAAAAACTGCTACTTTTATGCCTAAACCTGTAATTAATGATAATGGATCAGGAATGCATTGTCATCAGTCATTATGGAAAAATTCGAGCCCTCTTTTTGCTGGAAATGAATATAGTGGTTTATCTGAAACAGCTCTTTTTTATATTGGTGGTATAATTAAACACGCTAAAGCTATAAATGCTTTTACTAACTCTTCTACAAATAGTTATAAAAGACTTGTTCCTGGTTTTGAAGCTCCTACAATACTTGCCTATTCCGCAAGAAATAGGTCAGCTTCTATAAGAATACCATTTGCTGAAGGAGAAAAGGCAAAAAGAATTGAAGTAAGGTTTCCAGATGCTGCTTCAAATCCTTATTTAGCGTTTTCAGCAATGCTAATGGCTGGTTTAGATGGTATAAAAAATAAAATTCATCCTGGTGATGCCATAGATTTTGATTTATATGAAGCTTCTGAAAGTCAGCTTAAAAACTTAAGTACAGTTGCTACATCATTAGAAAATGCCTTAGATGCTCTTTCAAAGGATTCTTCATTCTTAACTGAAGGCGGAGTATTTACTCAAGATCAAATAGATGGATATATAGAATTAAAAAGAGAAGAAGTGAGTAAATTAAATAATACTACTCATCCTGTAGAGTTTGATATGTATTATAGTGTTTAATCTATTTTTTTGGCAATTGTCTTGGATTACCATCTGAGTCAATTGCCACATAAATAAATGTTCCACTGGTAACATCTTTAGATGTGTCGATGCTTGATCCATCA
>NZFJ01000057.1 GCA_002690625.1 Rickettsiales bacterium | reverse complement strand
AAAAAAAAATAAGGAAATTAAGTTATATAAAAATATATGCGAATAGTCATTATATAACAGCCAAGCCAACCTTAGAATCAGCTATATTTGAAATAAAAAAAGATTTAAAATTGAGATTAAAACAATTTGAAAAAGAAAAAAAATTTTTAGAAGCCCAGCGATTGGAACAAAGAACAAAATATGACTTAGAAATGCTTGTTACCACAGGATCTTGTCAAGGTATTGAAAATTATTCTAGATATTTATCAGGCAGGTCTCCTGGAGACCCTCCTCCTACTTTATTTGAATATTTACCTGACAATAGTATTCTATTTATAGATGAAAGTCATGTAACAGTACCTCAAATTGGTGGGATGTTTAAAGGAGATTTTAGTAGAAAAAGCACTCTATCTGATCATGGATTTAGACTTCCTTCATGTAAAGATAATAGGCCTCTTAAATTTGAAGAATGGGAAGCAATGAGACCAAAAACTGTCTTTGTTTCTGCGACTCCAGGAAATTGGGAATTAGAAAAAGCGAAAGGTGTTTTTACTGAGCAAATTATAAGACCTACAGGCCTTATTGATCCAGTGTGTTCTGTTAAACCCGCTAAAGACCAAATAGATGATTTACTTCATGAAATAAACTTAACTATTAAGAAAAAAGATAGAATTCTAGTAACCACCTTAACCAAAAAGATGGCAGAAAATATTACAGATTATCTAAAAGAAAATGGACTTAAGGTTAAATACCTTCATTCAGATATTGATACTGTAGAAAGAATAGAAATTATTAGAGATCTCAGACTTGGTGTTTTTGATATTCTTGTGGGTATCAATTTATTAAGAGAAGGATTAGATATACCTGAATGCTCTTTAGTAGCTATTCTCGATGCTGATAGAGAAGGCTTTCTGAGATCTAGAATATCTTTAATTCAAACTATTGGAAGAGCTGCACGAAATATTAATGGTAGAGTAATACTTTATGCTGACATAATTACTAAATCAATAAAAGAGGCTTTATCTGAAACAAATAGAAGAAGAGAAAAACAAATAAATTGGAATAAAAAAAATAATATCTCTCCTAAAAGTATAAAGAAAAATGTTGAAAACTTGGTAGATGAGATAACTCAGTCTAACAAAATGGAAAAAATTAAAGATCAACAAATTAAAACTGGACATAATTTGAAAATTTACTTAAAAAAATTAAAAAAAGAAATGTATAAAGCAGCAGAAGAACTAAACTTTGAAAAAGCTGCTGAAATAAGAGATGAGATTACTGAATTAGAAAAAAGTGAGTTAAATATTTGAAAAAAAAATATAGTAAAACTGTTTTTATTACCGGTGCTGCCAAAAGAATAGGTGCTAAAATTGCAACTTATTTAGCAAGTTTAGGGTTTAATGTTATTGTACATTATTATAAATCTGAGACTTCAGCAAAAAAGTTATGTACTTCTATTAATAAAAACAAAGAAATGGCTTATTGCGTGAAAGCTGATCTTTTAAATAATAAAGAACTTAAAAAAGCATTCTTAAAAGGTATAAATAAGTTTGGTAAAATTGATTGTTTAATTAATAATGCATCAATTTTTGAATATGATAATCTTAAAACTTTAAAAAACTCAACCTGGAACAGCCACATAACTGCTAACTTAAGCGCTCCTTTATTTTTATCTAAACTATTCTATGAATTTCTTCCTAAAAACACCAAAGGTGATATTATAAATATAATTGATCAAAGAGTTTTAAATATTACTCCTCACTTTTTAAGTTATACTATTGCTAAATCTGGATTATGGACTCTAACGAAAAGCCTTGCTCTAGAATTAGCTCCTAATATAAAGGTTAATGCTATAGGACCAGGTCCAGTAATAAAAAGTAAATTTCAATCTGAAAAAGAGTTTCTTAATCAATGTAAAAAAATGCCATTAAAGATAGGAAGTAATCCATTAGAAATTGCAAAAACGGTTGAATTTATATTATCTATTCAATCTATGACTGGTCAAATTATTACGCTGGATGGAGGCCAACATCTCGGATGGGGGCAAGTAGAGAGTAAAAGCACTAATAAAGATTGAAAATGATAGAAAATATTATATTTGTAAAAAATTTTATTACTCAATGTCAAATTGGTATTTATGCAAAAGAAAAGAAAAAAAAACAAAAAATTAAAATATCAGTAAAACTTTTCATTAATAAAAAAATAAATAAAGACAACATATCTGATACTGTTTCGTATGAAAATATTTTAGAAAACCTAAAACAAGTTAAAAATTATAATCATATTAATTTAGTTGAAACTTTAGCATATAAGTTAGCCTCTAAATTTGAAAATATTAAATATGTTAAAAAAATAAAAATAAAAATTGTTAAGTGTAGAATTGCTAATAAAGATACTGATGTAGGGTTTATTTTAATAAAATCACTGTAATATAATGGAAAATTTTAGTCTTAATAAAAGCATTCAAATAATAAAGAAAGTATCAAAAACACTTCCTAAAAAAAGTGGTATCTATAAAATGAAATCAAGAAGTAATGAAGTATTATATATAGGAAAAGCAAAAAATCTTGCCAAAAGAGTATACTCTTATTCAAACACAAATAAATTAAACTTCAGAATACAAAAAATGCTAACATTAATTGAAAGCATAGATTTCATAGTTACCAAAAATGAAGCTTATGCCCTTTTACTTGAAGCTGCTTTAATCAAAGAAATTAAGCCAAAATTTAATGTTTTATTAAAGGATGATAAATCTTATCCATTTATAGTACTTAGAAAAAGTCATAATTGGTGCCAAATAAAAAAACATAGAGGAAAAAAAATTAAAACAGATATATATTTTGGTCCGTTCGCTTCAGTTTATCACGTAAACAATACTCTAGATATATTACAAAAAATATTTCCTATAAGAACATGTTCAGATCATGAGATAGAAAATAGATTAAGACCCTGTATACAATATCAAATAAAAAGATGTTCCGCCCCTTGTACTAATTTTATAAATTTAGAAGAATATAATAAAATAGTTAAAAACTTGCATAACTTCTTATTAGGTAAATCAAATAAAGTACTTAAGTCTCTTACTGATGATATGAATTATCATTCAGAGAGAATGAATTATGAAAAAGCAGCTCATTTAAGAGATAAGATAAGGTCATTAGAAAAAATAAATCAGTATAGCAATCAAGTATGGAAAAATATTATATCTGCAGATATATTTTGTATTATAAACTTTAACGATATAGTAGCTATAGAAGTAATTTTTTGTCGTAACAGCAGAAACTTTGGATCTATAACACACTTTCCTTACACCATTAAAGGAGAAGAGCAAGAAAAAATACTAAATAAATTTATTGTTCAATTTTATAATAATCAAAGGGCACCTAATAAAATATTTACTTCATGCAAAATTCAAGAAAAAGTATTATTAGAAGAAGCTTTAACCTTAAAAAATTCGGAAAAAGTTACTATTTCTGAAGCTAAAAATAATGTTTTAAAAAAAATAATTATGGACGGAAAAGATAAAGCGAAAAAAAATTTAGTTAAAAAGCTTGCTAATAATATTAAAATTAAAGATTTACACAGTCATCTAAAAAAAACTTTTAACCTAACTTCTGAAATTAATAAAATTGAAGTATATGATAACTCTCATTATTCAGGTAAAGAAGCTGTAGGTAGTTACATAGTTGCAGACTTAAATGGTTTTGTAAAAAACGAATATAGAAAATATAATATTAAAGAAGCTATTACAAATGACGACTATGGTATGATGAAAGAAGTATTATATAGAAGACTAAAAGAAAAAGATCCTGTAACTTATCCAGAACTAATCATAATTGATGGTGGGATTGGACAATTATCAATAGCTAAAAAAGTATTAGAGGTACTAAAAATAAAAAAAATAAATTTAATCAGTATTAGCAAAGGAAAATATAGGAACTCTAGCAACGAAAAATTTTTTATAAGCAATGGAGATCAAATAAAAGTTTCTAAAACAGACCCTATATTTTATTATTTACAAAGATTAAGAGATGAGNCTCATAGGTATGCCATAACTAATCATAGGATTAAAAGAAAAAATAAACTTTTTAAATCTGAAATTGATTTTATTAATAATATAGGCCCTAAAAGAAAAAAAAATTTACTTCTTTATTTTGGCAGTTTAAATGAAATAAAAAAAGCTGATATTAATAAATTAGAAAAAGTTCCTGGTATAAGTAAAAAAGTTGCTGAAACTATTTATAATTACTTTAATATAGATTAAATGAATATACCTAATATATTAACGCTATCTAGGTTGTTATTTCCTGTGATAGTTATATTAATACATTTGTTTAAATTAGATAAAGTAAGTGAACAGACCTTAATCTGTATTTTTTTTTTAGCTTTTGGACTTACTGATTATTTAGATGGTGTAATAGCTAGAAAATATAATTTAATTTCAAAATTTGGTAAAATATTTGATCCAGTTTCCGATAAAGTATTAACTGCTAGTTCCTTGATATATATAATATCATTTGAAGAAAAAGTATTAATTCCATCATTGCTAATCATAACTAGAGAGTTCATAGTTTCAGGTTTAAGAGAGTACACACTTGCTAAAAGTAAAAAAAATATAAATGTAATTTTTTTATCAAAAATAAAAACAGCTTTACAATTTTTTTCTATAAATTTGCTTTTAATAAATGACCTAATTCAAAACTTATATAATATTAGCATATTTTATTTTTCTTTATACTGTCTATGGACAGCTGCTATATTGACATTATATACTGGAATCAAATATTCTTATTATGTATTTAGTGATAATAAAAAAAGGAATTAAAAATGAAAATTTTATACTTCTCTTGGATTAAAGATAAGCTAGGAAAATCTCAGGAAATGGTCCAAATAGATAATAATATAAAAAATGTAGAAAATTTGATTGAGTTTTTAAAAAATAAGAATGAAGATTATATGAAAGTTTTTAATGATACAAGTTCAATAAAAGTTTCAATTAATATGGAAATAGCAAGTATGAATGATAATATCAATGACGAAGATGAAATAGCTTTTTTCCCCCCTATGACGGGTGGTTAAATGATTAGAGTCCAGAATAAAGATTTCTCCGTAGAAGAGGAGATAAATTTACTGAGTGAAAAATTTTTAAACATTGGAGCTATAAGCAGCTTTATAGGAATTGTTAGAAATAAAAATATTAAAGATGATTTAATATCTATGACACTTGAGCACTATCCTGGAATGACAGAAAAAATGCTTCAAAAAATAGAAAAAGAAGCTTTAAGTAGATGGAATTTAATAGACACATGTATTATTCATAGATATGGTGAGTTGCTTCCTGGGGATCAAATAGTTTTAGTTATTACAGCTTCTGAACATAGAAAAGAAGCAGTAGAATCTTGCTATTTTATAATTGACTGGCTTAAAACAAAAGGTCCTTTCTGGAAATATGAAAAAACTAAAACCAATGGCCATTGGGTAGAAGCTAAGGAAGAAGATACTAATGAAGAGCTTAAGTGGAGTAAATAATCAACTAAGAGTAAGTTCTGTATATTTATTGATAAAAAACCTACACAATTTTCCTGGGGTATAATTATTTTCACCTATACTTCTTACAGGCGTGATTTCTGCTGCAGTACCAGTAACAAAACATTCTATATAGTCCTTTATATCAATTAAATTTAATCTTTTTTCAACAACTTTAATACCCTCCTGCTTTGCTAATTTTATAACTGTTTGTCTAGTGATTCCATCTAAAAAACAATCAGCTATAGGTGTATGTATTTCATTGTCTTTTACAAAAAATATATTTGCTCCAGTAGCTTCTGCAACATACCCTCTGTAATCAAGCATTAAACTATCATCATATCCTGCCGCTTCAGCCTCATGCTTAGATAAAGTACAAATCATATATAGACCTGCTGCTTTTGTATTAACTGGTGCTGTTTTTGGATCTGGCCTTCTCCACTTAGATACATTAATCTTTATCCCTTTCAATCTTGCTTCTGGAGAAAAATAAGAAGGCCACTTCCAAGCAGCTAAAGCAAAGTGAATAGTGTTTTGTTGAGCTGAAATACCCATCATTTCACTACCCCTCCAAGCTACTGGTCTTATGTAACCATCTTCTATTTTATTAGCTTTTAAAACTTCTTTTCTGATAGAGCTAATTTCATTACTATTATAAGGTATATTAAAACCTAATGTATTTGCGGACTTAATCAATCTGTTTGTGTGATCTTCTTCTTTAAAAACTTTACTTCCGTAAACTCTTTCTCCTTCAAAAACAGAACTAGCATAATGTAGACCATGACTAAGCACATGTAGCTTAGCTTCAGACCACTTTACCAATTGTCCATCTACAAATATATAACCTTCTAAATTACTATAATCCAAAATTTGCTCCCGAACTATTATATTTAAGCTATATTTATAAATATGCAATCAAATTATCTATTTAGGAATATATTTTTTTTTGATAATGTGTACACATGTTAAAAAAAAAACATATTTTAGTTATAGATGATGATAAAAAGTTAGGTAATCTATTAAAAAGTTTCTTAAACGAAAAAGGCTATCTAGTAGACCTAGCTGAAAATACCAAAGTAGCTAAAAATAAAATGCTAAATATTGCTTTTGATATACTTATTTTAGATGTTATGTTACCAGTTGAAAGTGGATTGACTTTCGCAAGTATTTTAAGAAAAAAAAATAATAACGTACCAATTTTTATGTTATCTGCTATGGGAGATACTAATGATAGAATTACAGGTCTTAAAATAGGAGTAGACGAATATCTTTCCAAACCGTTTGAACCTGAAGAGCTGCTTTTAAGAATAGAAAATGTTATAAAAAGAAATAGTTTTTCAACTAAGGAAATAAACGCTGTTAAACTGGGTATTTTTCACTTTCATATTAATGAAAGAAAATTAATTTTAAATAGTAATTCTATTAAATTGACTACTAAAGAATGTAATGTAATGCTATATTTATATAAAAAAATAAGAGATGATGTGGCAAGAGAAGAACTAGCAAAAAATATTAATGTATCTACTAGATCAGTTGACGTGTTAGTTAAAAGGTTACGTGAAAAAATATTATCCTTACCTAATTCAAAGAATATTTTACTAACTTCAAGGGGGATAGGATATAGGTTAGATCCTTAAATAAATGAATACTAGAAAATTTTTTCCAGAAACTTTTTTTGGTAGGTCTTTAGTTATTATTTTAATTCCTATACTAATACTACAATTCGTTTTAATATATTTTTTTTATGAAAGGCATTGGGAAGAAGTAGGCAGAAGATTGGCTTTAGCATTAGGTGGACAAATTTCCTTTGTAATAGATACTATAGAGGAAAATAACTTTTCAGATAGCACCTTAAACGATTTATTTATAAAAGCAGAAAAAAGTTTTTTACTAAAATCTTCTTGGCATCCTAATAAAACTCTTAACGATTATAATCAAAATAAAATTTCATCTCTTTTAGATAAGACTCTTGAAAAATCCTTAGTTGAGAGAATTAGCTATCCTTATAAATTTAACACTAAATTAGTAAAGAATACTGTTTATATATATGTAAAATTAAACAAAGGTGTTTTGCAGTTTTCAGTTGCAAGAAAATTATTGTACAGTTCAACTATTGAAGTATTTATCCTTTGGATGTTATTTACTGCTTTATTCCTTTTACTTTTGGCACTATATTTTATGAAACAACAAATCAAACCTCTAAGGAATATTATTTTAGCAGCAGAAGAGTTTGGAAGAGGAAATAATAATTATAATCTTAAACCTAGAGGGGCATATGAATTAAGATTATTGTCAAAAGTTTTTATAAAAATGAGAGAACGTATTACTAATCAAATTGCAAATAGAACTCAAATGCTTGCAGGAATAGGTCATGATCTTAGAACTCCACTAACTAGAATGAATTTACAAATAGCTTTACTAAAAGATAAGCAAGCAATGAAAAGCCTAAGTGAAGATGTAATTGAAATGAGAGAAATGATAAACGCTTACTTGGCTTATGCAAAAGGAGAGGAAGAAGAGAGAGTAAAAAGAATTAACATATACAGATTCATAAAAAGAATATCAAGTAGAAGTAAAATTGAACAAAAAAAGACTATAAGTATGAAAGTTAATAAAAAATTAAGTTTTATAGTTAAACCTATGGCAATGAGCAGAGCTATAGCCAATATAATTTTAAATGCATTATCGTATTCGAAAAGTAAAGTTATAATTTCATCTGCCGAGGTTAAAAATAAAATAGCTATTTATATAGAGGATGATGGACCTGGGATTCCAGAAAGTAAAATAAAGGATGTCTTTATAGCATTTTATAGAGTAGATACATCAAGACCATCAAAGGAAGTAAATACTGGTCTAGGCTTAACAATAGCAAAGAATATAATCCATAATCATGGTGGAACAATTAAATTGATGCAGTCAAAGCTAGGAGGCTTAAAAGCTGAAATTTTAATACCTACATAAAATAAGTTAAATTTATTTATCTATTACATCAAATAAACTTGTCATAGATTTAATTCTCTTAATACCTTTATCTATTGCAGCAAAAGAACTACTGTTTGAATTATCTTCATAAAGCCATTTGTTAAAAACTGATAACCATAATATTAATAAAACTTTTTCTAACAGTTTTATTTTGAATTTATTACCAGATATTTTAAAATCAGATAAAAATGATGACATACTTTTTTTCGTGCTTTTCAACATTATTAATATAAACTTTGGATTGTTATTATAAAAATTAATAATATTAGCGATAGCGAACTTATATGGGCTCATAAAATCTAATTTATTCATAAAATACTCTTGAATAATTTCTTCCTTTGTAGACAGTTTAAAATCTTCTTTACTGATAGATAATAATACTTTTGAATCTAATAATTCACTGTAATAAGCTAAAAAGTTTTTTTTATCCTTAAGTGCCTTCTTTAACTTAGTATTAGTTATTTTAAAAATTTTTTCTATATTATCTATTTCTAGATTTTTCCACTCCCCTATTTCTGCTTGTCTAAAAACATGTAGTATTATTTTATTATCATTCATGACGATACTTTAGATAATTGCTTAGATCTTTTATCAGCAGCTAGTACAGCTTTTTTCATAATTTCTAAAAGTCCATTATTTTTTTTCTCTAATTCTTTTAATGCTGCCTCAGTTGTACCACCTTGACTACTTACATCATCAATTAATTTTCTAATATTATACTCATCTTTAGTCAATTGAAGAGCTCCTAATGCTGTATCAAATACAATTTTTTTAGAAAGTTTTTTTCCAAACCCCATTTTCATAGCTATACTTTCTAGGTTTAACAAAAATAGGAAAAAATAAGCGGGACCACTACCTGATAATGCTGTAACGCTATCAAGTAAATTTTCACTTTTTAATATATAAGTATTGCCTAATCCTTCTAATAATTTTTTAATCTTTGATAGTAATTTATTTTTTTTTTTCTTTTCATAATAAATACAAGTTACACCTAAACCTATACTAGATGCTATATTAGGCATTACCCTAATGATATTAGTATTAAATTTAATACTTTTATATAATGTTTTTATTTTAATTCCTGCCATTATCGAAATTATATTTTTTGCAAAAATATTTTTTTTTACTATTTCATCACTAATATTAAAAAACACCTGCGGCTTTATACTTAATATTAATAAATCTCCAGTCCAATTTTGAGGAATATTTTTTTTGAATATTATATTTTTATATTTTTTTTTTAACTCTAATATTCTGATATTACTTTTCTCTACAATAGTAAGTTTAATTGATTTGATAACATTACTGTTGTTCCAAGAAGATACTATGGAAAAACCCATTTTACCTGCACCTATTAAAAGGATTTTCATTTGGTTCTTTTAAACCTCTCCTTGCGTTTCTAACATGAGATGCTCCAATGAATCTTTTACATTTTTATTATCCCAAGCAAACATTTGAAAAGCTGGATAAAATTTTTCACATTCTTCTAAAGCCATAATACTTGATTGCTCTACTTGACTTCTACATAATTTATGGTCAAGAGGTATAGGTATAGATTGCCTTAATACTGGCCAACTATCATCTGTCCAAACCTCAAAATGTCCTATTTTTAACTTTTCATTGATATTTGCTAGTAATATGAAAACGTCATTAATTTTATTTTCAGGTATTTTTATATCTAACGCACATGATATATATAGTAACCTCAGGTCCTCATTAATACCATATGATAAATGATAATCACACCATTCACCTCCTACTTCTACGTGAATATTCTGATTTTTGTCTTTTTCATAATCCCAATTATTACCAATTATTATATCTTCTATTATGCCTAATGGATTATAGCTATTTTTAATATTTTGTAATTTTGTATATTTCATAATAAATACCTTATATAGTATATATATTTATATGTACCGCAATATAAGGTATTAATCTACCATTATCTTAATTTATTTTATTTTTTTTTCTAATTCTATGATTTTTCTTAATAATCTATCATTTTCTTCTCTGGCCTTAATATTCATTTCTTTTAATTCTTGAAACTCCTCCCTAGTTACTAAATTATAACTTTCTATTATCTTAATAATTTTTTCTTTAATTTTTAATTTTGACTGATCTTTCATAGCCTCTAAACTGCTTATTATGCCGCTAGAAAGAGAAAATACCTGTTTTATTTTTCTTCTTTTATTCACCCGTCACTCCTTAAATTATAAATTACTATATTCACACTTCATTATATAGTAATAATATAAAAAAGGTGCAATATGATTATAATTACTGGTGGCGCAGGTTTTATAGGTAGCAATCTTGTAAATGAACTGCTAAATTATAAACATAAAATAGTTATTTGTGATTATAAAAATAAAATTAATAAGAAATATTATAAAAAATTTGATAATATTTTTGATATTGTAGAGCCCAATAATCTAGAAACATTTATTGAAAAAAACTCCATAGATATAATATTTCATCTCGGTGCTATTTCTTCTACTATATTTAAGGATGGAAATTTAATGTGGGCAAATAATATATTATTTAGTCATAATATTTGGAAAATTTGCAGTAAAAAAAATATAAGATTAATATATGCTTCCTCAGCTGCTACTTATGGTAACGGTGAAAATGGGTTTAAAGACAATCATGATAATAGTTACTTAAAACTACTTAATCCTTTAAATATATACGCTTGGACTAAAAACGAAATAGATAAAAGAAATATGTATTTAAAAAATAATTTAAATATTTGCCCTCCCCAATGGATAGCCTTAAAGTTTTTTAATGTTTACGGACCTAATGAACATCATAAAGATAATATGATTTCTATGGTTTTAAAAACTTATAATCAAATAAATAGAAAAGAGGCTACTTCATTATTTAAATCTCATAATATCAAATATAAAGATGGTGAACAAAAAAGAGATTTTATTTATGTTAAAGATTGTATTAAAGTCTTAATTTGGTTCATGAAAAATAATAGGGTATCTGGCGTGTATAACGTAGGAACTGGAAAAGCTAGAACTTTTAATGATTTAGTTTGTAGTGTATACAGTACCCTAAAAAAAAATATAAATATTAAATACATTGATATGCCAATCAACATAAGAGGTCAATATCAATATCTGACTGAAGCAAGTATCTATAATTTAAGGAAAGCAGGATATGATGAAAAGTTTTTTTCTTTAGAAGAAGGTATAAGAGATTATATAAATAACTATTTAATAAATTCAGATGATGACTTTTCCTAATATAGACCCTACAGCTTTTTTTTTATTTGGTATCCCAATAAAATGGTATGGAATTTCATATGCCATCAGTATTTTTTTAGGCCTATTATTTTGTAAATTTTTATCTAATAAATATAAAACTGTATCAAAAGATACCTTTGATGATGCTTTAGTATGGATAGTTTTAGGTATAATAGTTGGAGGAAGGTTTGGTTACGTATTTTTATATGATATAAACTTTTATTTAAATAATTTAAGTCTGATAATATTAGGTATTCGAGAAGGCGGAATGTCTTTTCATGGTGGTATAATTGGAGTTATTATTGTGAGTTTAATATTTTGTAAAATTAAAAAAATAAGTTTTTTAAATTTTGTTGATATCATAGCATGTTCTGCTCCATTAGGTCTATTTTTAGGAAGGGTTGCTAATTTTATAAACTCTGAACTGTGGGGTAAAAAAACTGATTCTTTTTTAGGTGTCATTTTTCCAAATGGCGGACCATATCCTAGACACCCTAGTCAACTATATGAAGCTTTTTTAGAAGGTATAGTTTTATTTATAATAATAAATCTAGTTTATAGAAAAGTGTATTATAAAAAAGGATACACTAGCTGTTTCTTTTTAGTTTTTTATGGGCTTTTTAGAATAATAGTTGAATTCTTTAGAGAACCTGATAGTCATATTGGCTATATAATGCATCCTTTTCTTTCTATGGGAATGCTATTGTGTGTTCCTATGATTTTATTAGGACTAATAATATTAATGTATCTAAATGCAAAAACTAGAAAAGATTTTAAAAAAAAATATTAAAGCTTTAGGAGCAATATCAGTAAGAGAATTCATGAATATTGCTTTATACCATCCTGATTATGGTTATTATATTAAAAAAGATATTATTGGAAAAAGTGGCGATTTTATAACTGCTCCTGAAGTTAGTCAGGTTTTTGGAGAATTAATAGCAAACTGGATCTTAGTAAACTATAATAGTTTGATTAATGGCAATTTTAATTATCTGGAACTTGGCCCTGGAAAAGGCACTCTTTGTAAAGATATATTGAGAACTATTAAAAAAATGGACTCTAATATTTTTAAGAAGTTAGAGAAAATATATTTTTTAGAAAAAGCTAAATACTTTAAATCAAATCTTAAAAAAAATTTTAAAAACTGTTTATTTATAGAAGATATAGCAGCAATTGGGAGTAAAAGCTTGATAGTTTTAGCAAATGAATTTTTTGATGCCTTACCTGTAAATCAATATATTAAAAAAAATAGTAAATGGTATAAAAGAATTATATGTTTAGATAACTCGGATAATTTTATGTTTACATTAGCTAAAAATCCAGTTCTGAATGAACTGTCTTTTCCAAAAAAAGCTAAAAATGGTGATATATTTGAATATTCAGAATACAGTGATTTATTAATTACTCAAATTTGCAAAAAAATTAATAAAAATAATGGAGCTTTAATAATTATAGATTATGCTAAAACAAATGAAGATCTTAATGGCGCTATTACAGCTATCTTTAAACATAAGATAGTAGATCTTTTTTATAAACCAGGGCTAACTGATATAAGTGTCAAACCTGATTTTGATTTTTATAAAGAAATTGCTATTAAAGAAAACTGCAAAATCATTGGACCTATAAAACAAGGTTTTTTTCTACAAAAACTCGGAATAAATGAGAGGATTAGTCAATTAATTAAATATAATCCTAATCTAGAAGAATCACTATATAAACAAAAAAAAAGATTGACCTCTATCAAAGAGATGGGAGATTTATTTAAAGTTTTAATAATAACTAATAAAAAATTTTCTAATACTATTTTTTGATGATGAAAAAAAATAATTATTATACTGCGACAAATTTAAATAAATATACTCATGGATTTTTTTCAAAAATAGGTGGTGTTTCTAAAGGTATATATACTTCTCTTAATTGTGGGTTATCTTCAAATGATAAAAAAGAAAATGTTATAACAAATAAAAAAATAATTGCAGACACATTGAATTTTAATATTGAAGAGTTGATAATAGGAAATCAGTTTCATAGTAATAAAATATCCATAATAAAAGATAATAAAAAATTAAAATATAAGTGTGACGGTATTATTTGTTTATCAAATAATATTGCTTTAGGTGTATTGACTGCTGATTGTTGTCCTATTTTAATAGGTCACAAAAATAAAAAGATAATGGGTGTTATTCATTTAGGATGGAAAGGCCTTTTTGATGGTATAATAGAAAATTTTTTATTGGAGACAAATAATCTCGATATAAATTCATCTGATCTCATATTTGCTTTAGGGCCCTGTATAGGTAAAGAAAGCTATGAAGTAGATATAGCTTTTGCTAAAAAATTTATAGAACAAGAAAGTAATTATAAGAAATTTTTTATTAAAAAAAATAATTCAAAATATTTATTTAATATAGTGGGAGCTGCTATCTCTAGACTGAAAAAAAAAGGAGTAACCGATATTTGGGCTTCAAATTGTGATACATTTCAGCAAAATAAAACTTTTTTTAGCTATAGATTCTCAAAAATTAATAACCAGGCTGATTATGGAAGGTTATTATCTGTAATAAAAATGTAAATTATCTATTTACAGTAGATTTTTTGATTGCTAAAAGTATTATCTTAATAATTTTTTTTTTTAATATGAAATTACTAACATGTAATAGCAATATCAGTCTGTCTGAAGAAATAGCAGAAATACTGAATATCCCTTTAACTAAGGCAAGTGTGAGAAGGTTTTCAGATGAAGAGATTTTTGTCGAAATTAATGAAAACGTTAGAGGGCAAGATGTTTATGTTATTCAGTCTACCTCTAAGCCTGCTAATGATAATTTAATAGAGCTTTTAATATGTATAGATGCTCTTAAAAGAGCTTCTGCTAAACAAATAACTGCTGTAATACCCTATTTTGGCTATGCAAGACAAGACAGAAAGCCAGGTCCAAGGACACCTATAACCGCAAAGCTAGTAGCGAATTTAATAACTACTTCAGGGGCAAATAGAGTTTTGACCATAGATTTACATGCCGGTCAAATTCAAGGTTTTTTTGATATTCCAGTTGATAATTTATATGCAGCACCAATACTATTAAGTGATATTAAAGAAAGCTATCCTTTAGGAAATACGATAATTGTATCTCCTGATGTTGGTGGAGTAGTAAGAGCAAGGTATATAGCAAATAGACTTAATACTGGCTTAGCAATTGTAGATAAAAGAAGAGAATCTGATAATATTTCAGAAGTATTAAATATAATAGGTAATGTTAACGGAAAAGATTGTATATTAATAGATGATATTGTCGATACAGCTGGTACGTTAACTAATGCTGCAGAAGAATTAATTAAGGTAGGGGCAAAAACTGTGTCTGCATATATAAGTCATGGCGTATTTTCTGGTCCTGCTATAAAAAGAATTAAGAAATCTAGTTTAAAGGAAGTGGTAACTACAAATACCATCACAACAACTTCTCTAGAAAATAAAAATAAGATTCGAAGACTTTCTATTGCACCATTAATAGCAGAAGCAGTAAAAAGAATAGATAATCATAGTTCAGTATCAAGTTTATTTAATTAAGGAGTGAATAATGAAAAATGTTAGTACTTTAAACGCATTACCTAGAAAAAAAGTAGGAACAAATAGTGCAAAAAAAGTAAGAGAAAAAGATCAAATTCCAGCTATAATATATGGAGATGGTATAAAACCTGAGCCAGTATCTTTAAATGTAACTGATTTAAGAGCTGAAATAAATAAATCAGCTTTTTTAAATAAGATTTATGATATAGCTGTTGATAAAAATAAAGTTAGAGTCATTGTACAAGATGTTTCTCAAAACCCGGTAACAGATCAATTAGAACATATAGATTTTTTAAGAGTTAATGATAAAACTAAAGTTACTATTGAAGTCCCAGTTAATTTTATCAATGAAAACTTGAGTCCGGGAATAAAAAGAGGTGGTGTATTAAATGTTGTAAGATATACAGTAGAAGTAATCTGTCCAGTAAATAAAATCCCGGAAAAATTTGAGTTTAACCTAGAAGGACTGGAAATAGGAGACAGTATACACATAAGCCATACTAAAATAGAGGAAGGTGTAGAAACTACTATTAAAGACAGAGACTTTACAGTTGCTAGTATTTTAGCTCCATCTGCATTAGTATCCTCTGAGTCCACCGAAGAAAAGACTGAGGAAGAAGAAGAAGGAAAAGAAGAGGATAAAGCAGAAGAAAGTAAAACAGAGGATAAAGAAAGCAAGTAATAAAAATGCTTTTACTTATAGGTTTGGGTAATTTAGGTCAAGAATTTGAAAACACTAGACATAATATAGGTTTTAAATTAATAGACTACCTAGTAAACAGCTATAATCTAAAAAAAATGAGTAATAATTTTAAAAGCACTCTGTATAAAGGAATTATATTAAATTATAATGTTATTTTAGCTAAACCTAGTACTATGATGAATTGCTCTGGAGAAGCTGTAAGGTTAATAAAAAAATTTTATAAAATAAGTACTGATAATATTTTTATCTTTCACGATGAATTAGATTTAGAGTTATCAAAAGTTAAATTTAAGTTTGCGGGAAGTTCTGCTGGTCACAATGGTATTAAAAATATAGATCATAATATAGGTAGTAAATATTACAGAATAAGAATAGGAATAAAAGATTTAAATAAAAAGATTATTGCCAATAAATATGTACTATCAAACTTTAGTATATCTGAGGAAAAAATAATAAAAAATAAAATTATA
>NZFJ01000056.1 GCA_002690625.1 Rickettsiales bacterium | reverse complement strand
TAATAAATATTAGATACAATACTCGCTATACTGAAGAAACACTTCTTAAAAAAGTTAAAAATACTTTTTTAAAATCATCATGTAATTTTAAACTAAATATTATATCTTCTAATAAACCTTTTTATACAGAATCAGATGGTTTTCTGTCCATACTAAAAAATTCAATATATAAGGTTACTAAAAAAAATCCTGTTTTGTCTACAACTGGAGGCACTTCGGATGCTCGTTTTATAAAAGAGATATGTCCTGTTTATGAATTTGGTTCAGTTGGCAAAACTATGCACCAGATTAATGAAAATATAAGTATAAAAGATCTAGAAAAGCTAAGAAAAATTTATGAAGAACTTATATTGGCTTATAATGATTATTACGGATAATATACTAATATTTAATTTTAACTAATGTTAATCCTTTTGAAGGAGCTGTAATCCCTGCACTTTTTCTACTTTTGTCTTTAATAATCTTTTTTAAACTTTGCGGCTTTATTAAACCTGTTCCTACATCTTTTAATGTCCCCGTCATTATTCTTACTTGTTTATACAAAAAAGACCTTGCTATAAAAGTTATGGTTATAATATTTTTTTTCTTTTTAATTATTATCTCTTCAATAGTTTTGATAGGCGAAGAAGCTTGGCATCCGACTGCTCTAAATGAAGAAAAGTCATGCTTTCCTATTAGAAAACTCGAAGCTTTTTTCATATCATCAATGTTTAATTTTTGAGCTACCCACCATGTATTTTTTGTGTTTATAGGACTTCTGTATTCTTTATTATAAATTTTATAATTGTAAAATTTTTTTTTTGCAGAGAACCTAGCATTAAACTCATTATTAACAAGGATAACTTTTTTTATGCTTATATCCTGACCAAACTTTTCCTTAGTTATATAAAAGTTTAATCCTAGAAGAATATTTTTTATTTTTAATTTTTTTGATATATCTAAATGAGCTACCTGAGCTTCAGCATGTACTCCTGAATCAGTTCTTCCAGCTACTATAAGAGTTATATCTTCTTGTAAAAATTTTTGAGCTGCCTTTTCAATGGTTTCTTGAACTGAAAATCCTTTTTTTTGCTTTTGCCATCCTATAAAATTTTCTCCATCGTATTCAATTATTAATTTATATCTTATCATGATTCTTAGCTGCAATTTTTCTTAAATTGTATTTTTGTATTTTCCCTGTAGATGTTCTAGGAAGTTTTTCAAATATAATTTTCTTAGGAATTTTAAAACCAGCTAAATATTTCCTACAAAACTTTAATATAGAGTCGGCAGTCAAACTATTGTTCTTTTCAATAAATGCACAAGGTACTTCTCCCCATTTATTATCTGGAACTCCAATGACTGCACAATCTTTGACATAAGGATGCTGTATTATAATTTTTTCAATTTCTATTGAAGAAATATTTTCTCCACCAGATATAATTATGTCTTTAGATCTATCCTTTAATTCAATATATCCATCCTCATGCATAACAGCTAAATCACCAGTGTGAAACCAGCCATTTTTAAAGGCTAGCCTATTAGCAGAAACATTATTAAGATAACCCTTCATAATTATGTTACCTTTAAAAAATACTTCCCCTAATGATTTTCCATCTCTTTTCACAGGTTTCATATTTTTAGGGTTAAAAACATCTAAAAAATTTAAAGACGGATAATTTACACCCTGCCTAGCTTTTAAAACAGCTTTTTTGCTACTAGAATTTATCTTGTTCCACTCTGGTTTCCATTCACAAATTACTGCCGGCCCATAGCTTTCCGTCAAACCATAAACATGTGTAACATCAAATCCACTTTTTTCAATATCCTCTAAAACACTTGGAGGAGGTGGAGATGCAGCTGTCATAACATTAATAGTTTTTTTATTTTTTTTAAATTTTTTATGATCTATTATCATTTGTAAAACAATAGGAGCTCCACATAAATGAGTTATATCATTTTTATTAATGGAAAGCATAATATCCTTTCCTGTGAATTTATTTATACAAACTTGCGTTCCGGCTAAAGCAACTATTGTCCAAGGAAAACACCACCCATTACAATGAAACATGGGAAGAGTCCAAAGATATGTTGGATGATAACCCATTTTCCAAACCATTTGATTATTAAAACACATTAAATGAGCTCCTCTATGATGATACAAAACACCTTTAGGTTCTCCTGTAGTGCCAGAAGTATAATTAAGGGTTATAGCGTCCCATTCATTTTTAGGGTAATAATTTGATAAATTAGTAAATTTTGAAATAGGAACTTTATTAAGAAAAGATTGATAATCTTCTATTTCTCTTAATCTTATATTTTTTTTATCTCTAACAAGAATCAGTTTAATTTTTAATTTTTTTGATAGGTTTTTTATTAAATCAATGTAATCTTCGTGGAATATTAAAAATTTTGATTTACTATGTTTTAATATATATTCAATGCTTCGTATTTCTAACCTTGTGTTCAAAGAATTTAAAATAGCACCACTCATTGGTACTCCGAAATGTGCTTCTAGCATCTCTGGAACATTTGGTAACATAACACTAACTACATCTTTATCTTTTATATTCATATTTTTTAAAGCGACAGCTAATTTCTTACATCTAGTGTAAAATTCATCGTAAGTAGCCTTTCTCTTTCCATATATCCAGGCTAAGCGATTCGGGAAAATTTCTTTAGTTCTGTAAAGAAAAGATAAAGGAGTGAGTTCTACAAAGTTAGCTTTATTTTTTTTAAGTAAAGAAGTCATAGCTTATAATTTATCGATTTTTATGGCGCCCCTGAGAGGATTCGAACCCCTAAATCATGATCCGTAGTCATGTGGTTTATCCAGTTAGCCTACAGGGGCTTTTTAATAAAAATTAATTATTATTAAGAAATAACAGAAAAACCAAATTTTTTAAATGTTGTATTTATACAACAAAAAATATTATGAATCTTAATATCTAGTTCAAAGTATTGATTTATTAACATTGTTTAGTATTATATATAAATTTGAGGTAATTATGAAATTATATAATAAAAATGTCACTGTACTGTTATCGACACTTATAATTCTATGTGGTTGCTCATTTAATGATTTAACCAATATGTGGCCATCGGAAAATGAGAATGAAATAGTTATAAGAGAAATTCCCACAGAATCTTTTGATCCAGAAGATACAGAGGAAATTATAATTACTAATGAAAATACAGAGCAGCAAAATGAAGAAATAACAATAGTAGATACTAACGAAACAACTGAAACAGAACTCGGTAGCATAGATGAATTGTTTGATGAAGGTGACTCTTCATCGTTAGACACTGAAATTAGCTCAAATACTGATGAAATACCAACTACTAATTATAGGGGCAATCCTGTTTTTACTTATGTAGGACAAAGAATTATTGAAATGAAAGAAGAGTTCAATAAATTAGATCAAGATATAACACTTAAGAAAAATAATTTTGACCAACTTAGATCTACTGGTATACAAAGTGCTGAAAATTATCACTCTATAGTTGCAGCTATAGCAGCCAGACTTCAAATTGGAACTACACCTGGTAATCCAATTCTCTTAGATCAATATGAAAAAGCCCAAACAGAATTAGCTGATGTTGGAGCTCAAGGTCAAACAATAGTCGATGTAGGGAATCAGATAGCACTTTTATCAACAAGAGTATCGTATTTACTTGAACAAGCAAGATCAGCAAAAAAATTAAGAGGGGCAGTTGATGAAGACCATAGGAATTTATCATCATTTCAAGACAATTTAAAAATGAAGAGTGTTGACTTAGTAAGAGTATTAGAAGAATTAAATGAAACAGTTAGAAGAAGAGATATTTTTTTAGCGGCTGAAAGAAGAAGGCTTACACAATTAGCTAATGCAATAGCAATTGGTGAAACATTTGGACTTGGACTAGGAACTATAAAGTCTTTACCTGTATTGGAAAACTCAGAAAAACAACAAAGGTCTGAGTCAAACGTTTCGGCAACTCCTATTGCTATCTTTAGAGTAAATGAATTAGAAAAGTATCAACAAAGTCTTTTTGGAGCAGTAAGCGCTGCATTAGATAAAGCACCTGAAGCTACGTTTACTCTAGTTGCAGTTAGTTCTACTGCTGGGAATGCAAGCGAGCAAGCAGAGAGAGCTGCGAATGTACAAAATAATGTTTCAAAAGTGATGAGTTCTTTAATATCTATGGGAATGCCTGCAGACAGATTATCTGTTAGTACACTAGCAGTTGCAAGTATAGAAAATACGGAAATACGAGTTTATGCAGATTAAAATGACTTCCTTTTTTAAGTTATTTTAATATTATCTATTAGTCTTACATTCCCAATTTTGACAGCTATAAACATTCTCAAATTATTTTGATTCATTCTTTTTGCTTCCACAAGATTTTTATCCTCTCTTATTTCTAAGTATTCAACTTGTTTTATACCCTCTTTTTTAAGTTCTTGTTTAATAAAATTTATGACTTGCTGCACCGGTTTATTTTTAATTTTTATTGATTTCTTAAGATTATAGTTTAATTTCCTAGCTGTAGCTAGATTTTTACTATTGAGTAAATTATTTCTGGATGAATAAGCTAGTCCATATTTATCTCTTATGGTTTTGCATTCTAAAACTTTAACTTCTAAATTAAGGTCTTTTATCATCTTTTTTATAATTAATAATTGCTGATAATCTTTTTCTCCAAAGAATGCAGCCTCTGGTTTAATTAACATAAAAAGTTTTAGTACTACAGTTAATACACCAGTAAAATGATTCTTTCTTTTTCTCCCGCATAAAATTTTGCTAAGTAAATTCTCTGTAATATATGTATTAAATTTTTTGGGATAAATTTCTTTAGCCCTAGGTATAAATATAATGTTTACGTTCAATTTTTTTAATAAAGTTATATCTTTTTTTTCTGTAGCTGGATACTTTAAAAGATCTGTTTTATGATCGAACTGCTTAGGATTTAAAAAAATAGTAACTACTGTAAAATAGTTTAGAGATTTAGACTGTTTTATTAAGGATATATGTCCTTGATGAAGACCTCCCATTGTTGGGACTAAACCAATTTTATTTTTTTTTTCTTTGTCTAATAAAAACCTCAGACTTTTAATATTTCTAGCAATAACAGTTTTCACGATGTATAATCCTATAGGAGAATGATTATAAAGTACTACTTTTACAATATTATCAAATATGTTTTAATAGCACAATTTTTTTACATTACCATAGCATCGGCTAATGAGTATAATAGAAGTAACCCTGAACCAAGTTCTTCTATAAAGCAACATAAAAAAACTACTTCAAAAAAATATATGATAGTAACTGCAGACTTTAGAGCAAGTCAAGCAGCAAATAAAATATTATCTTTAGGAGGTAACGCTTTGGATGCTGCAATAGCTGCACAAAATGTTTTATCAGTTGTTGAACCTCAATCATCAGGTTTAGGGGGTGGTGGCTTTCTAATTTATTATGATAAGAAAAGTCAAAAAATTTTTGCCTATGACGGAAGAGAAACTGCTTCATCAAACGCTAAAAAAAATATGTTTTTAAATGTAAATAAAGAAAAAATGAATTTTTTAAAAGCTGTAAGTAATCCAATATCAATTGGCGTACCTGGACTATACTCAATGCTAGCAGACGCTCATATAGAACATGGAATAGTTAAGTGGGAAAAATTATTTGCTGAAGCAATAGTTTATGCTGAAAGTTTTAAGGTCAGTGATAGACTTAATAAACTTTTACTTTGGGCTCCTCATATTAAACAAAATACTTTTGTAAATGAAACTTATTACGTAAAAGGAGCGCCCAAAAATGTTGGTTCATTTATTACAAATCCTCAACTAAAAGAATCGCTTCAAATTCTTTCAAAAAATCCTTATTCTTTGAATAAAGGTGAATTAGCAAGCCTAATTTCTGCAAAATTAAATAAAAAAATAACACTTAAAGATCTAAATAATTGGAAAACGATAAAAAGATCGGCTATATGTAAACTTTTAAAAAACTATAAAGTATGTGGCTTTCCGCCTCCTACCTCAGGAGGAGTAGGTGTTTTGCAAATATTAGGCATTATTAATTTTAAATCAGACTTCGTTCAAAGAAAAAATAAAGCTTATCATTATCATCTTTTTTTAGAAGCCTCAAGGTTAGCATATCTTGACAGAGACCATTATATTGCCGATCCATATTTCTTTAAAACGCCCACCTCAATATTAATTTCTGATAAATATTTATATAAAAGATCTAATTTGATAAATGACTATATGTCTGATAGCTCATTTACGAAGGGTAATTTTTCAAGTCTATATAATAAAATACAAAAAGGAAAAAATTATAAAAAGGAATCTACCACCCACATTAGTATTGTTGATTCTTTTGGAAATGCTGTAGCTCTTACCACCAGTATAGAGTTTGCTTTTGGATCGGGTATTACTGTCGGTGGCTTTTTTCTTAACAATCAATTAACTGATTTTTCTTTTATAAGTGAGGATAATAATAATAATTTAATTGCTAATTCAGTTGCTCCGGGCAAGAAACCTCGTTCTAGTATGGCTCCAACATTGATATTTGAAAATAATAATTTGATTGGAGTTTTAGGATCTCCTGGGGGCAGTAGAATTATATGTTACGTTGCCAAAGCTCTTTTTGAAATAATATACTTAGAAACTGACCCTTATGATGCTGTAAATAAAACTCATTTATGTTCAAGAAATGAATATTCAGAAATTGAAGACACTAAGGAGAATTTTGAATTAATAAAAAATCTGAAAGAATTTAATCATAAAATTAAAGTAAAAAAAATGACTAGTGGCTTAAATATAATTTGGAAAAAAAATAATAAATGGTATGGTATTGCTGATAAAAGAAGAGAAGGAAACGCTATAGGACATTAACATACTATTTCGGGAGTATACAATATTTTCATTAAGTTTTTTATAAGTATAGCTATAGTTTTAATTTTAAAACTAATTTTTCCAACATTAATTAAAGGTATTAAAAGGCTTTCATTAATTTTAATTATAGTTATAGTTTTTTTTAATATTATACTTAATAATAATTACTTGTAATATGAATAATAATATTTTCGCTATAACTAATAGAAAAGGTGGTGTAGGTAAAACTACAATAGCAGTTAATTTAGCTGCTGGTTTAGCCAATAATTTTAAAATGGAATGCGTCCTAATAGACAGTGATCCTATAGGCTCATCATCTTTATGGCTAAATAATGCTAATATTAAAAGACTAAAATTAAGAAGGTTAATTTTACCTAATGCTACAAATAATATACTTCACGCTATGCAAACATGGGGAGCTGCTGTTTCAAGTACAGCCTTGGACTGTGATGTAGTAGTTTGTGATTTGCCACCTATCGATACTAATATTTTTAATGAACTAATACATCAGGTAAGTAATGTTTTACTTCCAGTTGGACTAAGTTCTTTAGAATGGGAAGCTACCTTTCCATTAATAGAGAGAGTTATTGCTGCCTCTAAAGAATCTAATAAAACAAAAGGTATTTTAGTGCCTTCTAGAATTCATCCTCAAAAAAAACTACCTAGGGAAAAAATTATGGAAGTTTTGCCATCGCAATGGAAGCTAGCACCTCAACTATCATTGAGATCTGACTTCCAAAAGGCTTCGGAATTAAAAAACTGGGTGGGCAATACTGCTAAAAATAGTAGTGCTCATAAAGAGATGAATGAACTTGTAAGTTTCATAAAGAAAGAAATTAAAAGTTAGATTATATTACTATTTACTTTTGCATTTATATTATCTGTTAATATATTAACTTCTAGGAAAGTTCTTTCCATAGTTTAGAATCGATGAATTAATCTTTTAAAAACTTTTATTTCAGATTTATTTCTATTTAATATTAATTTCTTTAGAATATTTAATTCCTTCATCGTGCAAAAGATCGAATTCAGCTAATATTATAAAAGTATCAAGTATGTGCTTTAAATAATTACAATTTTAAGAAAATAACCTCCAATCATTAATAAATTTAAACTTATTTCTAATTTTTTTAAATTCTTTTCTTGCCTCTTCTACAGAAAGTTTATTCAAGTTTTTTATTTCACTTTTTGTTCTCTGCTCTTTTAATTTTAAAATAACTTAATAAGCTGAGGTACTAAAATTAAATTTTTTCATTTATATTAAAAGATGTATTTTAATAATTTTGTTTATAATATAGCATATTTAAAATGTTAAAAATTGATAAAATTCTCTATAAGAAAATTTTTTCTGTACCCATATTATTTTGTTTTTCTATTTGTTGTTTAGGATTTTTTAACTCTGATTGGTATTCACTAATTTTTTATCATTTACTTTTTTTACTTTTATATTCATCTAATCTAGTATTAATAAAAAAGAATTGGCTGTTAGCATTTTTAATAGCATTCATATGTTTAATAATAAAAACAACTATTTATATTCCAAAAATATACGAGGGTAGCAATGTTTTTATTGGAGGAGAAAACTATAAAAAAAGTGTTTTTAAAGAAAAGCTTCCTGAAAAAATATATGATAAGCTAGAAAGCGACTATAAAAAGGCTTATCCTAACTCTATTTCAGGTCCTGATAATAGTTTATTTGATATATCTGTATCTCAGCTAATAAAAAAAAATCGTGAAACTAGATCAATAGAAAATATTGATTGGAAAAATAAATTTCAAATACCTTTAGGAACTTTTAATAATACCAAATATAATACTTATGGTGAACAACAACCTAGCAGAGATAATCTTCCTTTTTTTATAAAGTACTCTTTTCCTAAAGAATATTATAATATTGAAACTAAATTTTGCTGGAAAGGATTAGCCTATTTAGGCACCAATTTAATAAAAAAAAAATTTGACGAAATAAATTGTATTTCTATTAACGATCTGTCAGATAATCAAAATTCTAGTCTAGATATATGGCTATTAGAAACTGGAATGACTGAAGCACTTCAGGCTAAAATTTTATTACCATTTAAATACAAAATAAAAATAATTTTAAAAAAAGCAGTAATAATTATATCAAGTTTATTGATTTTACTTTTACTTTTTCAAAATATAAAAATTAAAAAAGCAATGCTGTTTTCTTTTTCTTTTATTTTTAGCTTTCTAAGCGCTTTATATTTTTATCCTAATATCATAAATAAATTTATATTATTTGAAGGAGGAAATGATGGCTTATTATATGTTCATTTTGCACACCTCATTTCAGACTACATATCTAGAGGAGATTATATATCTGCTTTTATGGGAGGAGAAGAAGCTTATGATCTTATGCCTTTTTACAGATACATATGGGTTATAAATTATTTACTTTTTGATGAGTCTCCATGGATGTTATTTTCTATACTAACTTTTTTTCCATTAATTATTTTTTTTATATTTAAACAATTAATTAATAAAAAATGGGCGAACTATTTTTTACTTTTCTGGTTCTTACTACCTTTATTTGAAGCTTTTGGATTCTTTCATTATTACTACGTTAAATTAACTTTGAGAGGTTTTGCCGAGCCTTTATCTTACTTATTTTTTCTGTGTGCATTATCTCTTATAATAATGCATAGTAAAAATGAAAAAAAGATTAAAATTGATAATGCTTTTTTAATAGGCTTTCTTTTAAGCTTAGCAATAGGGCTCAGAGCTAATGTATTACCAGCATGTTTGATACTTATAATTTTCTTTTTTATAGAAAACTTAAAGAATAAAAATATTAATAATATTTTATTTTTATTTCTAGGAATAAGTCTAATTCTTGTAATTCCTTACCATAATTATTACTTTACAGGGAAATTTATACCTCTTACTGTAGCAGCATATAAAGATGCAAATATGGGAGTAAAACCTAGTGAATATTTAGAATTATTTAATTCTATAATAACTTTTAATTTTAACCAAACTTTATGGTATAAAATTCTAAATCATGTTAAAGGTGAAATTAAATTCTATGAAGTTTGGTATCATATTGCAATTTTTTCCTGCATACACAGTTTGATTTATAAAAAAGTACCTAATATAATTAAATGTATATCTTTAGCTGCTTTAAGTCTTATTGGGCTAATGTTTTTTTATCATGTGGGAGGCAGGTATAGTTATTTAGCTTGGACCTTAAGTTTGATGGTTCTTATATATTGGATGAAAAATATTTGTATTCAATATATAATGAAAAAAAATTCAAAATTAGTTAGTTAATATAATTGTACTCGAATATAATGTTTATCAAAATATTAAAAAAGTTATTAATACCAATTAAATAATATATAATTTAATAAATAATTTTCTTAAAAACATCTTCTAGTCTAGCCTCATTTATTGTTACATCTTTGATAACCAAACTATTTTTTAATACTTCTTTAATTAATTCACCTGCTGAGATAGTTGAAGGTTTATATTTTATAAATAGTACTTTTTTATTTTCGATTTGGAATCCTATCTTTTTTAAATTAGTTGGAAGAGAGCTTATTTTATTTTCTAAATGTATTTTAAGATTTTTTTTATCTATTTTTTTAATTAATTGTTTAATATTTCCTTTAATTACTATATTTCCTTTATTTATAATCGCTACATCGTCACATATTGCCTCTGCTTCTTCTATATAGTGAGTAGTTATTAAAACAGTTGTTCCTTTATTATTTAATTCTTTAATGTTTTCCCATAAAAGTTCTCTTAAACCTACATCAACTCCTGCAGTAGGTTCATCTAAAATAAGTACCTGTGGTGAATGTACCATTGCTTTTGCAATCATTAATCTTCTTTTCATACCACCTGAAAGATTTCTAACATAAGCGTTTGCCTTATCTTTTAGCTTTAATCTATCTAATAAATTATTTGCTATTTTTTCTGGATGTCTTATTCCATAGTATCCAGCTTGAAAGTTCAAAGTTTCTTTGGGTGTAAAATAAGGATCAATTACTAACTCTTGTGGGACAACTCCTATTGATAGTTTAGATAATCTTACATCTTTATCTATGTTATAACCATTGATTTTAACTACTCCAGATGTTTTATTAGATATTCCTGCTAAAATATTAATTAAAGTTGATTTGCCTGCTCCATTTGGACCTAAAAGAGCTAATATAGAACCTTTTTTTACATCAAAAGATACTTCTTTTAATGCTTTTACCTTTGTGCTTTTACTTTGGTAAGTTTTGCTAAGCTTAAAAACCTCCAAATCATTTTTTTTATTCATATTTTTTCCAAAATATATTTATAATAACAAATAAAAAACTAAGTATGCAAAAAGCTCCCATAATAAGAAATCCTTCTCCATTGTTATAGTATCTAAAAGATACCCCTGAAAATAAAGTAAAAATTGTCATAACAATACCTGAAGATAAAGCATGATATAGAGATTGTGCAAGCAGTTTATTCTGCCATTCTACAAATTGATAAATATAATACATCATTATGTAGTGAGTTAATCCAAAGCTAATCGCATGTAAGGTTTGAACCAATATGAGACTATAAAAGTTAGTAATAAAAA
>NZFJ01000055.1 GCA_002690625.1 Rickettsiales bacterium | reverse complement strand
AATAAAATTTTCATTTTCTAATGAAAAAGAAAAATCATCGCAAAATATAATAGATTTTCTGTTTGATTTCTTTAATTTTCTCAATATAAAACTTAAATATCTAATTTGATTAGTTTTTAATTCTAATAATAAAAGGTCTTTTTTATTGCTTACTTCTTTAAACACTGACAATACTAATGATGATTTTCCAGTACCTCTGGCACCCCATAATAAAGCATTATTTGCAGGTTTATTATTAGCAAATGCTATTGTATTACTCAACAAAGCATCCTTTTGAACTTCTATATTATGCAAATTGTTAAGATCATGTTCATTGCTATCTAGTAAGTAAAAGTTATTACTTAAATTATCCCATTCTAAAATTCCTGACCGTATGGAATTTAAAATATTTTCATTATTATAATATGTAAAAATTTTTTTTATAATATTCATAAATTTCTATCGACTTTTATTAAAGTAGTTGTTTATTATTTAAAAATATCTAAACTATACTTTTCTTGCAATACACTTATTGAAATGTATATTGTTTTTATTTAGGAGATGAATTTATGATTATTAATATTGCATTTGCCCAAGCTGCTCAAGGAACAGGAAGTCAGGGTTTAATTGTTCAGTTGTTACCGTTAATATTAATTTTTGTTGTGTTTTACTTTTTGTTGATTAGACCCCAACAAAAAAGGGTTAAACAACACAAAGAGATGGTAAACTCTTTGAAGGTAGGATCTCAAGTTGTTACGTCAGGAGGAATTGTAGCAAAAATTACAAAATTAAATGACGAATTATACGTTACAGCTAATATATCAGATAATGTAAGCGTTATAATAAAAAGAGATACAGTTGTAGATTTATTGGATGATAAAAAAAAATAACTAGTCTTTAGGTGTGTCTTAATTATGAAAAAAGTTTCTTTAAAGGTAATTCTATCGTTGAGTATATTAGTATTTAGTGTATTTTTTGCTATACCTTCTTTTATCAATAAAAATAGTTTATTGCCTGATTGGTGGACTAAAAATCAAATTAAGTTAGGTTTGGATCTTCAGGGTGGATCTCAACTTTTATTGCAAGTAGAGACAGATTATGCAATCAATGAAAAATTACAAAACTTTGCAGAAGATTTGCGTAGTTCCCTTAAAAAAGAGAATATATTAATAGAAAAAATTTCTTTAGCTGAAGAAAAAATTATTATTGAAAATAATTCTGAAAACATAAAAGATATTAAAAAAATATTAAGAGAATTTGATTATTTTGATTATTCATTAAATAAAGATAAATTTGAAATATTTTTAAGTGAAAAATTTATAAAAGATTTTAAAAATTCCTTAATGCTACAATCTTTAGAAATTATTAGAAAAAGAGTTGATGAAGTTGGTACCAATGAACCAATTATTCAAATTCAAGGTAAACAAAGAGTGCTAGTTCAATTACCAGGATTAAAGAATCCAGATAGAATAAAAAACTTATTAGGTAAAACAGCCAAAATGAATTTTAGAATGGTCGATGAAAAGGCTATGAGTAGTATTAGTGATAAAAAATATTTTGTTGGATCTGAGGTTTTAGAAGAGGGTGAGTTTGGTACAAAATACGTGATAAAAAAAAGAATTGGTGTTAGTGGAGATAATCTAATAGATGCTAATGCTTCTGTAGATCAATTTAATAGACCGATAGTCTCTATTAGGTTTGATGCAGTAGGTTCAAGAAAATTTGCTGATCTTACTTCTAAAAATGTTGGAAAAAGATTTGCTATTGTTCTAGATAATAAAGTAATTTCAGCTCCAGTAATCCAAGAAGCAATACCAACTGGTAATGCACAAATATCAGGTAATTTTACTTTTGAGACGGCAAACGATTTAGCCATACTTTTAAGAGCAGGTTCTTTACCAGCTCCTATTAGTATTATTGAAGAAAGGACTGTAGGACCAAGTCTTGGTGAAGATTCTATAAATGCAGGTATTATTTCTGTAATAATAGCCTTATCTTTAGTACTAATCTATATGATTTTAATATATGGCAAACTAGGTATAATAGCAGACGTCGTTTTAATTATAAATTTTTTATTTATAATAGCATGGATAGTAGTACTCAAAGCAACTTTAACACTTCCTGGAATAGCAGGAATAGCATTGACAGTAGGTATGGCTGTAGATGCTAATGTTCTGGTATTTGAGAGAATAAGAGAAGAAAAATATTTAGGGCGAAGTAAAATAAGTGCTATCAATACTGGTTTTGATCAGGCACTTAGAGCTATATTAGATGCAAATGTTACAACCTTGATTGCTGCAATTATACTGTTTTTTTTAGGTTCTGGACCTATTAGAGGTTTTTCAGTTACTTTAGGGCTAGGAGTGATAAGTACTATTTTATGCACAATGCTTATAAGCAAACTAATGATAAGTACTTATTACATAAAGAGTTCAAAAAGAGAATTGGAGTTATAGTATGCTATTAAGGTTAATAAAAAAAACACCTAATTTATTTTTCATAGAAAAAAGAAAAATTTTCTACTCTATTTCTTTCTTTTTAGCTTTAATATCACTAATTGCACTTATGTTAAAAGGTCTCAATTTTGGAATAGACTTTAAAGGGGGACTTTTAATAGAAGCTAAATTTAAAGAAGATACAAATTTAGAGACCTTAAGAAATAAGATAGCTGAAGTAAATAAAGGCGATTTTTCTATACAAGCATTAGATAATTCTAATAACAATTATTTAATTAAAGTAGAATTAAATGAAACAATTGATAATGATCAAGAAGAGCTTATTAATTTAATAAAGAATTCTTTTAAAAAGCAGTTTGGTGGGCAAATTGATTATAGAAGAGTAGAATATGTTGGTCCTACTGTAAGTAAGGAATTAGTTTATACAGGAATAATTGCTATAATTGTGGCAATAATATCTATGTTGATTTACATATGGTTCAGATTTGAATTACCATTTGCCTTAGGTGCTGTTATTGCACTAGTTCATGATACTGTTTTAACGGTTGGTATGTTTTCATTAACTAGTTTAGAATTTAATCTGTCAACAGTAGCTGCTATACTTCTAATAATAGGATATTCAATGAATGATACAGTAGTTGTGTATGATAGAATAAGAGAAAACTTAAAAAAATTTAGAAGAATGGAAATAATTAAATTATTAAATAAATCTATTAATGAAACTTTATCTAGAACAATTAATACTACTGCAACCACCATTTTAGCTTTAGTTGCTTTATATCTTTTTGGTGGAAATATAATCAAAGATTTTAGTTTAGCAATGATTTGGGGAATTATTATTGGAACCTATTCTTCAATTTTGATAGCTACGCCGGTGTTATTAAATATGCCTATTAGAAAAGTAAAAGGAGAAGAAGAATAGCACTTCAAATAGATATAGAAAATCTAGAAAATAGTGCTTTTATATCAGCTTACGATAGTAGTTATGTTGTTATTAATAATAAAAAATTTAAGAATCTAATAATTTTTAATGATAATAGAGTAGTAGAAATTAATAAAAAAATTGAAGTTTATGATAATGAGGTATTGCTTTTAATAAAGGAAGAACTAAAAAAAAAAAAATATTCCATAGATTTAGTTTTATTAGGTACTGGAAAAAAATTTATTAAATTACCATTAGCATTAGAGGAATTTTTCTTAGAAAATAAAATAAAGCATGAGGTTATGGCAAGCATTCCAGCGTACAATACGTTTAACATTTTAGTCACAGAGGGAAGAAACTTTTTAGCTATTTTAGAATTAGTTTAGATATTTTTTTAAAAAATATCCGGTATGACTTTTATTACTTTTAGCTATAAATTCAGGTGGACCTTCTTCGACTAATTCTCCTCCTTTTGAACCTCCTTCTCTACCCAAATCTATAACCCAATCTGCACTTTTAATAACATCTAAATTATGTTCTATAACTAATACAGTATTTCCATTATTTACTAATTCTTGTAATACATAGATAAGTTTTTTTACATCATGGAAATGCAGACCAGTTGTAGGTTCATCTAATATGTATAAAGTTTTACCCGTGGCCCTTTTAGAAAGCTCCTTAGCAATTTTTATTCTTTGGGCTTCACCCCCAGATAGAGTTGTAGCAGATTGACCTATGCTTATATAACCTAATCCTACCTTGTTAAGCATTTCTAATTTACTATGAATACTTGGTATAACCTCAAAAAATTTAAGTGCTTCCTGAACTGAAAGGTTTAGAACATCAGAGATGCTTTTATTATTGTATTTTATTTCTAATGTTTCAGCGTTAAAACGTGAACCATTACATTCTTCGCATTTTACATAAATATCTGATAAAAAATGCATTTCAACTTTTTTCAAACCATCTCCATTACAAGAATCACATCTTCCTCCATTAGTATTAAATGAGAACCTTCCCGCCTTATACCCTCTAGCTTTTGCTTCTGGTAATAGTGCAAACCAGTCTCTTATCGGAGTAAATGTACCTGTGTAAGTTACAGGATTTGATCTTGGAGTTCTGCCTATAGGTGATTGTGTAATATTAATAACCTTATCAAAGTTTTCTGAACCGATAATTTTTTTAAATAATCCAGCACTTTTTCTGGTTTTATTAATTAAATTATATAGTGCCGGATAAATAGTATCTATTACTAAACTAGATTTTCCACTTCCTGAAACTCCAGTTACACAACAAAAAGTGCCTAAAGGTATATTTACATTAATATTTTTTAAATTGTTAGTAGCAACACCAGTAAACTTTAAAAATTTCTTGCTATTTATTTTTCTTCTGGATTTAGGAACTTCTATTTTTTTTTCTCCTGATAAATATTGTGCTGTAAGAGAGTTTTTGCTCTTAAGAATACTCTGTAGTTTTCCTTTTGCTACTATTTCACCTCCTTTTATTCCTGCCTCTGGTCCTATATCTATAATATAGTCCGCTGAACTAATAGCTTCCTCATCATGTTCAACTACTATTACAGAGTTACCCAAATCTCTTAATTTATATAAAGTTTCTAATAATCTGTTATTATCTTTTTGATGTAACCCTATAGACGGTTCATCTAATACATAAATAACTCCGGTTAATCCTGATCCTATCTGAGAGGCTAATCTAATTCTTTGACTTTCCCCTCCAGATAAAGTAAAAGATTTTCTTCCTAAAGTTAAGTAATCAAGTCCTACATTACTTAAAAAACTTGTTCTGTTAATTATTTCTCTTAGAATTGGTTTAGCGATAATCTTATTGTTACCTACAAGTTTTTTCTCTAATGAAGAAAACCATTCTAGAGCCTTTTCTATCGAAAAATCACATATCTCCCCTATATTCTTATCATCTATTTTTACACTTAAAGATTTTTCATTGAGACGAAGTCCTTTACATTTTTCACAAATTTTAGAAATTCTAAATTTATCAAACTCTTCTTTTAACCATGAATCTTTTATAAAGTTGTAATGTCTTTGAAATAAATATAAAAGACCTTTAAAAGGTAAGTTTTTTCTCTTTCTAAATCTAGTGAATTCAAATTCTTCTACTAAAATATCCTCTGACCCATAAAGCAAAATATCTAAAACTTCTTTTTTAATATTTTTTATAGGAGTATCAACAGAAAAATCTATTTTATATGATAGTTGATTAAGAATTTTTATGTAATATTTGTTTATACCTTTTTCCCATAACTTAATTGCGCCTTCTGATATAGAAATATTTTTATTAGGCATCAATAGATCTGGATCAAAAAAATTATTTTCTCCTAGACCATCGCAATTAGAACATGCTCCTTGAGGACTATTAAAAGAAAATATTCGAGGCTCAATTTCTTCAATAGTAAAGCCTGATACTGGACAAGAAAAGTTAGCAGAAAAAATTTCTATTTCCTTTGCATCTACATCGTAAACATATAATAATCCTTTTGATATTTCTAAACATAACTCTACACTGTCTGCTAATCTATTTAATAGTTCTTTAGAAATAATTAGTCTATCTATTACTATTTCAACATCGTGTTTTTTATTTTTATCTAGCTTAGGTATATCTTCAATATCATAAAGTTTTTTGTTTATAAAAACTCTTTGAAATCCTTTTTTACGTAATTCTATAAACTCATTTTTAAATTCACCTTTTCTTTGCTTTACTATAGGAGCTAAAATAAGTATTTTACTACCTGGTTTCATTTTTTTAATTTTTTTGGTGATTTCTGTAGATGTTTGTTTTGTTATTGGTTTTCCAGTCACTGGTGAATAAGGTGTCCCTGCTCTAGCAAACAATAAGCGCATATAATCATAGACTTCAGTTATGGTTCCTACAGTAGATCTTGGATTTTTAGATACTGTTTTTTGATCTATAGCTATTGCCGGAGATAAACCTTCTATACTTTCTACATCTGGTTTTTGCATCATTTGTAAAAACTGTCTAGCATATGCAGATAAGCTTTCAACATATTTTCTTTGTCCTTCAGCATATATAGTATCAAAGGCTAGGGTTGATTTTCCGCTCCCTGATACTCCGGTAATTACCACTATTTGATTCTTAGGTATTTCTACAGATATTTTTTTGAGATTATTACCTTTAGCTTCTTTTATTTTTATTTTTTCTAACATTTGCTTATAATTTTAACTTAATTGGAAAATTTAAATAAATATATTAAAATAATATAGTAAATAATAATTCAATCTGATATAAAAGTTTTATGGCATATAGCATTAATAAAGTTATCTTAGTTGGGAATGTTGGTAATGACCCTGAAGTAAAGACTTTTCAGAGTGGGGACAGAGTAGTAAATTTTTCTATTGCTACCAGTGAAAGTTGGAAGGATAAAGAAACTGGGGAACAAAAATCGGTTACAGAATGGCATAAAATTGCAATATTTAATACTGGTTTGATTGATATAACTGATAGATTTGTTAAAAAAGGAATGAAAGTTTATATTGAAGGACAATTGCAAACCAGAAAATGGCAGGATGCTAATGGAACTGATAAGTATTCTACTGAAATTGTACTGCAAAAGTACAGAGGAGAGCTAGTTTTATTGGATAAAATTGAAAATAGAGCGGTCTCTGATAATAATAACAACATACCCGAAAAAAAAAATAATCCTATAGATGATTTTACAGGAAAAAGCACTGAACTTGATGATGATATACCTTTTTAATTAATTATTTATGGAATAAAATTGTCTGAAGATAATAACGATACTAATAACAATCTTAATGGTTCACAGTCTTCTATTCAGAGAGTAGAAATAGAAGATGAAATGAAGAAATCTTACTTAGATTATGCAATGAGTGTAATAGTAAGTAGAGCTCTTCCAGATATTAGAGATGGTTTAAAGCCAGTACACAGAAGAATATTATATTCTATGTATGATGGTAACTATGACTGGAATAAACCTTATAGAAAGTCAGCTAGAATAGTAGGTGAAGTGATGGGAAAATTTCATCCTCATGGAGATAGTGCTATTTATGAATCAATGGTAAGAATGGCCCAGACTTTTTCAATGAGCCTCAAACTTTTAGATGGACAAGGAAACTTTGGATCAATGGATGGAGATCCTCCTGCAGCTATGAGGTATACAGAAATTAGATTAGCAAAAGTGGCTAGTACTTTGCTGGATGATATAGATAAAGATACTGTTAATTTTGTTGAAAATTATGATAATTCTTTAAAGGAACCCGAGGTACTGCCAGCAAAATATCCTAACTTATTAGTAAATGGTGCAGGAGGAATAGCTGTAGGTATGGCTACTAACATACCACCTCATAATTTAGGTGAAATTATTGATGCAACTATCTTATTACTAAAACAGCCAACTGTAGATGACACAGAAATCAAGAAATGTGTCTTGGGACCAGATTTTCCTACCGGCGGTATAATAATAGGTAATAGTGGAATAGAGAGCTCTTATTCAGGAGGAAGAGGTTCTATTGTAATGAGAGGTCTCTCAGAGATTGAAACAAACTCTAAAGAAAAATCAGCCATAATAATTAAGGAAGTACCTTATCAAGTAAATAAAGCTAGATTAGTAGAACAAATAGCAGATTGTGTTAGATCAAAAAAAATTGAAGGTATTTCTGATCTAAGAGATGAATCCGATAAAGATGGCGTTAGAGTAGTTATTGAATTAAAGAGAGATGCTACGCCTGAAGTTGTTCTTAATCAATTACATAAATTTACCTCATTACAGACTAGTTTTGGCACAAATATATTGGCTTTAAAAAATGGTCAACCAACTCAGTTTGGTATCAGAGAGATTTTAGAAACATTTATAGAATATAGAATAGAAGTAATAATTAAAAAAACTTCTTATGATCTCAACAAGGCAAAAGAAAAAGAGCACTTGCTTCTCGGACTTGCAATAGCAATAGAAAATATTGATAAAATGATTGATTTTATTAGATCCTCTAAAGATGCAGCAGAAGCAAAAGAAAAAATTATTAATCATAAATGGAGTTCTAAAAACCTAGCTTCATTATTAGCTGCTAATAAAGATTCAAGATTATCAAGTAAAATAGACAATTTTGCATATTTATCTGAAGAACAAGCAAAAGCAATACTTGAATTAAGATTGCAAAGATTAACTGGTCTTGAAAGAAATAAAGTTGAAAGTGACCTATTAGAAATATCAAAAAAAATTACTGATCTTCTTAGATTATTATCTTCAGATCAGTTAATAAGAAAGCTTATAATTGATGAGCTTATTGATATTAAAGAAAACTATGCGGTAGAAAGAAGAACAAAAATATTTGAAAATTATGAAGAAAAAAACTTAGATGACTTAATAGAGAAAGAAGATGTAGTTTTAACCCTGACAAACTCAGGTTATGTTAAAATAGTTCCAGTAGACTTTTATAGATCACAAAAAAGAGGAGGAAAAGGTAGATCTGGAATGACTACAAAAGAAGATGATTTTGTTGAAAAAGTCATGACTGTTAATAGTCATGATATAGTTTTATTTTTTACAAACAAAGGCATAGTTCATCAAATTAAAGTCTATAAACTTCCGAAAGGATCTCCACAAGCCAGAGGTAGACCATTAATAAATGTAATTCCTTTATCTGAAAATGAACTTACCACTGCTATGTTAGTTCTTCCTAATGAAGAAAGTGAGAACTCTTTAGTTTTTGTTACTAAATTTGGCAATGTTAGAAGAAACAAAGTTTCTGACTTTACTAATATCAAAGCAAACGGTAAAAGGGCGATGAAGTTGGATAATAACGATAAATTAATGCAAGTCCTTTTAGTAGGAGAAAATAATGATATAATCCTATCTACATCAAAAGGTAAGTGTGTTAGATTTGGTGTCAATGATGTTAGAGTTTTTAGTGGAAGAACTTCAATGGGAGTAAGGGGAATAAAATTACAAAATAATGATAAAATCATATCAACCTCAATTCTAAAGTCATTAGATATAACTACAGATGAAAGAGAAAGTTATTTAAAATTTTCAAATTCTTTAAGAAGGAATGAAAAAAAAGAAGTTAAATTTGATAAGAAAAGATTATCTTTGATATCTGATAATGAAGAATTTTTACTATCTGTTACTGAAAATGGTTTTGGAAAAAGATCTTCATCCTATGAATATAGAAAAACTAGAAGAGGTGGGCAAGGAATTTTAAATATTGAAACCTCAGAAAGAAATGGTGGTGTAGTTGCATCTTTTCCTGTTTTGGAAGATGAAGAGGTAATGTTAGTTACTAATAAGGGAAAGTTAATTAGACTGCCTGTTAATGGTATTAGAATAGCTGGAAGAGTTACTCAAGGTGTAACTTTATTAAATACAGAGAAATCAGAAAGAGTAGTGTCTGTGACAAAGGTGAAAAAAAATATTGAGCAGGAAAATTAATGAAAAAGAGAATTGGACTATATCCAGGTTCATTTGATCCAGTAACTAATGGACATATAGATATAATAATAAGAGGATCAAAAATAGTTGATACACTTATAATAGGAGTTGCTGAAAATGAAGAAAAAAGTCATCTTTTTTCCATGTTGGAAAGAAAAAAATTAATAGAAAATCAGTTAATTAAAAAAAAAAATAATATAACTAATGTTAAAGTACTTTCTTTTAAAGGTCTTCTAATGAATTTTGCTAATCACATAAATGCAAGTATAATTATTAGAGGATTAAGAGCAGTATCAGATTTTGATTATGAATTTCAAATGACAGGTATGAATGCTAGGCTTAATTCTGATATAGAAACAGTTTTTTTAATGGCAAGCGAAAAACACCAGTTTATATCATCTAGATTTGTAAAAGAAATATGCAGACTTGATGGAGATGTTAAATCGTTTGTACCTTTTGAGGTTTACAAAAAACTAAAAGTAAAATTTAAAAAATCATAATTAAACATTTATGATTTTAAATGACTTTAACTATATTTTACCAAAAGAATTAATTGCTCAAAAGCCAGCAAGTAAAAAAGGTTTATCGAAACTATTAATATGTGAAAAAAAAAAAATAGTTAATTTCGAAAACATTAAATCTTTCATTAAAAAAAATGATGTTTTAATAATTAATGATACTAAAGTAAAGCCTACAGTAATAAATGGAAAATTGAATGGTAAATCAATAAAAATTAC
>NZFJ01000054.1 GCA_002690625.1 Rickettsiales bacterium | reverse complement strand
ACACATCAATGGCGGAATAATTGCTGATTTAGGTATATCATCAATGCAGATAGAAGACCCTAAAAGAGGATTCTCTTTTATGAAAAATGGCCCATTAGATATGAGAATGGATAAAAAAGGTAGTACAGCTAAAGATCTGATCTATTCTTTAAACGAGAAAGAATTATCTGACATTTTATGGAAATATGGAGAGGAAAGAAAAAGTAGGGCTATAGCAAAAGCAATTGTAAGTGCAAGAAAAACTAATAATATAGAAACTACTTTTCAGCTTGTTGAGCTTATTAAAAAAGTAAAAAAAGACTCAAAAAAAGTTAAAATTCATCCTGCTACAAAAACTTTTCAAGCTTTAAGAATTTGTGTTAATCAAGAAATTATAAAGTTAAAAGCATTACTAGAGTTATCTGAAAAATTATTATTTCCTGGAGCAAGATTAGTTATAGTCTCTTTTCATTCTTTAGAAGATAGAATAATAAAAGTATTTTTTAATGAATTGTCGGGAAATAAAAGTAATCTAAACAGACATACTCCAATAATAGATGAAAAAAATAAAAATATAATTAAATTTAAAAAAATAAATAAAAAACCATTATTCCCTACCAAAAGTGAAGTTAACAAAAATAAGAGAGCAAGGTCTGCAAAAATTAGGATTATAGAAAGGTTAAGTATAGGTAAATGAAGAAATTAATCATGTTATTATCCGTATTCTCTATTTTGTTTATTTTATTAACATTTTTACAAAATAAACTAGAAGTTATAGATGCTAAAATAGAAAATTTACATTATGAAAATAATAAATTAGAGCATGAATTAAATTTTATAAAAACAGAATGGGAATACATAAATTCGCCAGCAAATATAGCATTACTTACAGAAAATTACTTTGATCATAGACCTGCAGAATTAATAAATATTGAAGATTTTATTAAATTTATATTAAATACTGAGGAAGTTAAATGAATGATTTAGAAATATCTGACTATAATATAGAAGCAGATAATTTTAAAGATAGTAAAAAAATTAATACAAGAAAACTATTAATAATTAGTTTTTTTATGTCCGTAATAGGACTAGTTATTATAATGAGAGTTCTTGATCTATCAGTTTTATATTCAGATAAAAAAACAATTCATGAAAAGGAAACTCTTTCAAATGCGAAATACGATAGAGGTTTATTATTAGATAGAAACAATAAAATTTTAGCATCAAATATTTTTATTTATAACCTAAAAGCATATCCCAGAAAAATAAAAAATGTTGAAAATACTATAAGACAACTTAAGCAAGAAATAGAAATAGCAGAGGAGGAAAGCAGAGAAAAAATTAATAATAAAAATAAATTTGAAGTAGTTTTAGTTAAAAATATTACAGCCCCAATAGCAAAAAAAATAAATAACTTAGGAATTCCAGGTATAGAATTTATTCCGGTGATCAAAAGGTTCTATCCTCAAGGTAATTTAGCATCACACTATTTAGGACATGTCAATGAAACACTTGATGGAGTTTCTGGTGCCGAAAGAGCTTTTAATGATTTGTTGATAAAAGGAGACAATGTAAAGTTAGGAATAGATATTAGAGTTCAATATGTAGTTAGAGATGAACTTTATAATGCATATAAAAAATTTAGGGCTAAAAGTGCTACTGCTATAATTGCTGATATTAATACAGGAGAAATAATATCAAAAGTTAGTATTCCTGACTATAACCCTAATCAAAGCATTGACCCTAAGAAAGATAGTTATAGAAATACTGCTACATTAAATCTTTATGAAATGGGGTCTACTTTTAAGATATTTAGTATTGCAGCAGCATTAGAACGCTCTGAAATAAATATTGATACAAAATTTGATGCAAGAAAACCGATAGAAATAGCAAAACATATAATTAAAGACTATCATCCACAAAATAAAATTCTTACAACTAAAGAAATTTTTTTAAAATCTTCTAATATCGGGTCAAGTTTAATTGCTTTAAAATTGGGAAATAGTAATCTAAAAAATTTTTACGAAGAGTTAGGACTTCTATCAATATCTAAAATAAATATTCAAGAAAAAGCAAAACCTATGATACCAGATAAATGGGGAGAGGTTGAAACAGCAACATTATCATTTGGGCATGGACTTTCTATATCACCCATACAAATGGTAGAAGCTGGAGCAATGTTATTTAATGAGAATAAATTATTTAGTGCCACTATAAAAAAACGACCTCTAGATTATAACTATCAAAAAATTAATTTAATATCTAACGAAACCAAAGAAATTATAAAAAACTTGATGTTTGAAAACACTATTACTGGTACTGCTACTAAGGCAAAAATAAATGGGTATGAAATAGGTGGCAAAACTGCAACAGGAGAAAAAGTAAATATTTATGGTAAGTATGATAAAACAAAATTAGTCTCATCATTTTTGTCTGTTTTTCCTATTAAAAAGCCAAAATATATTTCACTAATACTTTTTGATGAACCAAAATTAGAAAAAAAATATAAAGGAAATAGTATTGGGGCAACTGGAGGGGTTACTGCTGCTCCTACAACGGCTAGGATACTAAAAAGAGTAATGCCGTTACTGGGTATAGTTAAACAACTAGATAATAAAGAAGATATTATAGTCAAAAATAAGGATAAATTAAATTTTGCATCTTACTAAATTAACAGATCAGTTGACTAGTATATATAAGGTTATAAATAGTAACTTTTTAATATCTGGTATTTCTTGTGATTCTAGAGAAATAAGAAAAGGAATGATATTTGCTGCAGTAAATGGAACTAAACGAAAAGGAATAAACTTTTTAAACCAAGCCTTAAAACAAGGAGCTTCTGCAGTACTATGTGATAAAAAAGATGCAAAAAAAATTAAAGAAAAAAAAATTAATATCCTAGTTAGTGATAATATTAGGTTAGCTATTAGCAACATAGCTAATAAATTTTATCCATTACAACCATCGGTAATTGTAGGGGTTACTGGAACAAATGGCAAAACTACTATAGTAAACTTTTTAAGAAATATTTGGATCAATAATAATTTTAACGGAGCTAGCATAGGAACTTTAGGCATCCAATACAATAGGTATAATAAACAAACTAAGCTAACAACATTAGATCCTATAAATTTACATAAGGAAATAACCAAACTTAAAAAAAAGAAAATAGATTTTTTAGCATTAGAGGCTTCTAGTCATGCATTAGATCAACACAGATTGGATAATCTAAGAATCAAATACGCTGTTTTTACTAATCTTAGCAGAGATCATTTAGATTACCACAAAAGCATGGAAAAATACTTTCTAAGTAAATTTAGACTTTTTAAATTTATTTTAAATAAAAAAGGTTTAGCTCTTATTAACACTGATAATATTTATGGAAAAAAATTAAAAAACTTATGCTTAGATAATAATATTAAAAATATATCATATGGCAAAGACAAAGAAAATGATTGGCAAATTTTATCAGCAAAAAAACTAAAAAATAGTACTAAGGTTAAGTTTAGAAAAGAAAAAAAAATTTATGAATTTGAATGTTTATTATTTGCAGATTTTGAAATAGAGAATTTATTTTGTTCTATGATTTTAGCTAATATTACAGGTATTTCCTTAGTAAATATTTTAAAAGGTATTAAAAAAATTAAACGACCTCAAGGAAGGTTAAATAAAGTTAAGGTTTTAAAAAGTGATATTAATGTTTTTATAGATTATGCACATACACCAGAAGCTTTAAAAAGTTGTCTTATATCTTTAAAGAAAGAATTAAAAAAACAAGGAAAACTTATTTTATTATTTGGATGCGGAGGAAACAGAGATACAGGAAAAAGAAAATTAATGGGGAAGATAGCAGAGAAATATGCTGACGAAGTTTTTATAACAGATGACAATCCAAGGTATGAAAGTGCAAAAAATATAAGATCTGAAATTTCAAAATATTGTAAAAAATCTATAGATATTGCAAATAGAAAAAAAGCAATTAAAAAAGCTATAAATGTTATGAAAGAAGAAGATATTTTATTAATAGCAGGCAAAGGACATGAAAAAAATCAAATTATAAAGGGAAAATATTATCCTTTTGATGATGAAATTATAGCAAGGAATGCAATTTTAAAAAGAGACTTACTATGAGTGTTATTTGGGACTCCACTACTTTAAATAAAATAGCTCAAGCTAAATCTAATATGGTTTGGGAGGCTACAGGTTTGCAAATAGATAGTAGAAAAATTAAAAAAGGTGACTTATTTTGTGCTATTAAAGGAAAAAGGTTTGATGGGCACGATTATGTAGACAATGCAATTAAAAAAGGGGCTGCAGCCTGTTTAGTAAGTAAGAAAGTAAGCGACTTAAATAATGCGGCTTTTTCAGAAGTTAATGATGTTCTTTATGCTCTAGAAAAAATGGCACAAGAGGCTCGCAAGAAGTCAAAAGCTAAATTTATTGCAATTACTGGAAGTGTAGGAAAAACAGGAACAAAAGAAATTTTTAGAACATGCTTCTCTAAATTAAAAAATATTTATGTTAATGAAAGCAGTTTTAATAACCACATAGGGGTTCCGGTTTCTCTTTCAAGAATCCCAGCAAGTACAAAATTTTGTATGCTTGAAATAGGAATGAATAGATTAGGAGAAATTAAAAATTTATCTAATCTAGTTAAACCTGAGGTAGCAATTATTACAGCAATAGAAAAATCTCATTTGGAAGGATTAAAAACACTAAAGAATATTGCTTTAGCAAAAAGCGAAATAATTGAATCTTTATCTAGTAAAGGATGTTTAATTTATAATGAGGATACAAACTTTAGTAAGCTCTTACTTGAAAAAGCGAAAAAATATAACATAGAAAATATTATATCTTACGGAACGAAAAGTTCTGCAAATATTCAATTAATTGATTGTAAAACGATTAATAATAGTTATGCAATAAAAGTAAAGTATTTTGGTAAAGTAATTTCTTGGAATATGCCACTTATTGGAGAACACTGGATTAAAAATAGTTTATCAATTATTGCACTAGCCGTATATTTTAAATTAGATATTAAATCTTTAGTTAAAGAATTAAACCTTTTTAAAGTTCCATCAGGAAGAGGAAACTTACTTAAATTAAAGCTTAAAAATAATAGAAACAAGTTCTTTTTGATAAATGATTCATATAATTCAAATCCAGCTTCTTTATCTGCATCAATTGAGAATCTATCAAATATTAATAATAAGGGAAAAAAAATATTAGTTTTAGGAGATATGTTAGAATTGGGAAAAGCAAGTGTTTCTTTACATATTGAGTTAAAAAATAAAATAGAAAATAATAATGTAAATTTATTATTTACTCATGGAAAATACATGAAGTATTTAAATAACATCTCTCTTAATATTTCTAAAAAATTTCATATAGAAAATCTAGATAGACTTTCATCTATACTTATTAAACACATAGAGGATGAAGATGTAGTTTTAATTAAAGGTTCTAATTCAATGAATTTAAATGAAATAGTTAAAAAAATCTTAGTTGAAAGTGAGCCGCAATGATCTATTACATTTCTTTAATATTTGTAGAAAATTATACTTTTTTAAATGTTTTTAAGTATCTCACTTTTAGAGCAGGAGGGGCTTTTATAACATCTATTGTTATAAGTTTTATGGTAGGTCCGTATCTAATAGAATATTTAAAGACCAAACAAAAAAAGGGACAACCTATTAGAGATGATGGCCCCAAATGGCATATGGATGCTAAAAAAGGAACGCCTACAATGGGGGGAGTCTTAATATTATTTGCCTTAAGCATTTCGACATTGTTATGGGTTGATTTAAAAAATGTATATATATGGCTAGTCTTATTTGTGACATTAGGTTTTGGTTTAATAGGTTTTATAGATGATTATATTAAATTAAAAAAATTTTCATTTAAGGGACTATCAGGTAATATAAAAATAGTAACACAGTCTTTAATAGCTCTGTTTTTTTCAATTTTATTACTAAAATTTTCTCCTGAAAGTAATACGAATTTAATATTTCCCATATTTAAAAACTTATATTTTGATATTGGTTATTTTTGGTTTATTTTTTCTATATTTGTTATAGTAGGTTCTTCTAATGCTGTAAATTTAACAGATGGCTTAGATGGCTTGGCCATAGTGCCTATAATTATAGTATTATCAACATTTTCTTTGATAGCTTATTTCGTTGGAAACGCAATATACTCAGAATACCTTAGTTTAACTAATATAAAAGGTATTGGAGAAATATCAATATTTTGCGCTGCTTTTGTAGGAGCAGGTTTAGGTTTTTTATGGTTTAACGCACCTCCTGCTAAAATATTTATGGGGGATACAGGATCCCTAGCTGCAGGTGCTGCAATAGGTTCAATTAGTGTTATGACAAAAAATGAAATTATATTAGCTATGGTCGGAGGATTATTTGTTTTAGAGGCAGTTTCAGTAATTGTACAAGTGCTATCATTTAAAATTACTGGTAAAAGAGTATTTAGGATGGCACCATTACATCATCACTTTGAACAAAAAGGGTGGTCTGAGTCCACAATTGTTATTAGGTTTTGGATAATTTCTATTATTTTAGCAATCATTAGTTTGGCTAGTTTTAAAGTTAGATAATTTATGAATAAATATTACAAAAAAAAAGTTTTAATAATAGGTTATGGTGTGACAGGTAAGTCAATTGCAAAATATTTGACAAAATTTAAATGTAATATTTTTATTTGGGATGATGATTTAGAAAAATTAAATAAAACGAATTTTAATATATTTGATATTAAAAAAATTAACTTTCAGGATATTAGAGCTATTTTTGTTTCTCCTGGGGTAAAAAAAGAGCATGTTATTTTAAAACAAGGTAGGAAAAAAGATATTAATATTATTAATGATATAGAATTATTTTGGGAAATTATAAAAAAAGAAAAAAGAAAAAATAAATTAATAGCAATTACTGGAACTAATGGGAAATCAACAATTGCATTAATGATTGCTAATGCGCTAAGAACTAAACCATTAGCAAATTTTGGTAATCCTATATTAGACTATTATGAAAATATAAAAAATGAATATGTCATAGAATTATCATCTTTTCAATTAGATTACATAAACAATTTTAGACCAAATATAAGTGTTATAAGTAATATTAATAAAGATCATATAACTCATCATTCAAGTTTTAGTAAATACGTAAAAGCTAAAATGAATATTATTAAAAATCAAAGTACAAATGATTTAGTGATAGTTAATTATGATGATAAAAATTTAAGAAAACTATTTAGTCAACACAAAAAAGGAAAATCAAAATTAATTTATGTTTCTCAAAAACAAATATTAAAAACAGGAATATCAGTAACTAAAAATGAAGTTATAGATAATTATCTTACTAGAAAAAAATATTCTTATAAACCTAATAGCTTTCTAGAAATACAGCATAATAAAATGAATTTTGCCATTTCATTTATATCGCTACTAATCTTAGGCAAGGATCCTAAATACATATTAAAAAAGCTATTAAATTTTAAAGGCTTACCACATAGGATAGAATGGATAGGATCTATTAAAAATATAAATTTTTTTAATGACTCTAAAGCAACTAATGTAGCTGCAACATGTTCCGCATTAAACTCTTTTTCAAAAGTAATACTAATTGCTGGAGGGTCTAAAAAAGGAGATGATTTTAAACCATTAAATTCTTTTTCTAGTGTAATATTTGAGACATTTCTATATGGTGAAACAGCATCAGAAATAGCACACACTTTAAGAAAAAAATGTAAAAATAATATTTGCAATGATTTATCAGAAGCCGTTAAAAAATCATTTAAGAAAAGTATAGATTCTAGAAAAAACTATCCTATATTGTTTTCTCCTGCTTGTGCATCTTTTGATCATTACACCAATTACAAGAAGAGAGGTGAGCATTTTAAAAAATTATTCAATTCTATATTAAAGGAAGTTGCTTGAGTAAGGTAGAAAATATAATTTATAAATTTATAAATAAATGGATAAAATCTGTTGATCTTTTTAATTTATCTCTAATACTTCTGATGGTAATGTTTGGCGTTTTATTTGTAACGACAGCTAGTCCTAATGTAGCAAAAATTAAAGGATTGTCTGATTTTTATTTTATAAAAAAGCATTATTTTTTTGTTTTTATATCAATATTTTCAATACTAATTTTTTCAATATTATCTATATCAGGAATTATAAAAATTTCTTACATAGGTGCACTTTTAAGCTTTTTATTAATTTTTATTTTGCTTTATCTAAATTTAGAAAATAATGGATCTGTCCGCTGGTTAAAATTAGGAGGCTTTTCCTTTCAACCATCAGAGTTTTTAAAGCCATTTATAATAATAATATTTTCATTTTTACTAACATATCCAAAAAGGTTTAAAATATTCAATCATTTGATTGAGGGTAAATTTATTGCTTTTTTATTATTATTTTTAGTTAGTTTATTATTAATATCTCAGCCTAATTTTAGCATGTTTGTAATAGTTTTTTTAGTTTTTAGCACTCAGTACTTCTTAGTAGGAATAAACTTTAAATGGGCATTTATTATGTTAATAAGTATAATAATATTTACTTGTTCGGCTTATTATGGAATAAATCACGTAAAATATAGAATAGACAGTTTTTTTAATCCAAAAAAAATTCATTATCAGGTTGAGAAATCATTAGAAGCATATCAGTCTGGAGGTATTTTAGGGAAGGGTCCTGGGGCAGGAACTGTGAAAAAAAATATTCCAGACTCACACACTGATTTTATATTTCCTGTTATTGCAGAGGAATATGGAGCAATAGTTTGTATAGCAATAATTTTAACAATATTTACTATTTTTTTTAGAGGATTATATCAAATAAGTAAAAGCAATAGTTCTTTTAAAGTTTGTTCTTGCACGGGTTTGCTTGCGTTATTTTTGTTTCAAGCATTAATAAATATTGCAGTATCAATGAAATTAATTCCAACTACTGGGGTAACACTTCCTTTTATATCTTATGGAGGATCCTCTCTAATTTCTATGGGAATTGTTATGGGCATGATGCTCGCACTAACTAGAAAAGAATTTGGAAAAAAAGGTTTAATATATGACTACTAAATCTGAAAATAAAAAAATATTATTTGTTACTGGAGGAACAGGTGGACATATATTTCCTGCACTATCTATTTATAGCTTTTTAAAAAAATCATCTTTAGAAATATTTTTTGCTACTGATAAAAGAGGGCTAAATAATCTAGAATTATCTAAATTAAATCCTTATATAATTAATGCTAAAGGATATGCAGGAAAAAGTTTTTTCTCTAAGATTATAGCATTAGTAATACTTTTAAGAGCTGTAATAAAGGCTATTTTTTTTCTTAAAACAAAAAATATAAAAACAGTTTTAGGATTTGGCTCTTATGTTCAAGTCCCATTTGTTCTTGCGGCTTTGTTACTTAAAAGAAGAGTGATACTTCATGAAGCTAATGCAGTTCTAGGAAGAGCTAATAAATTATTTTGGAAATATGTAAGTATAAGAACTTCGGCATATAGATTAGAAAAGCAATATAAAAATACTATAAATGTTGGAATGCCAGTAAGAAATAAAATACTTAAATTACACAAAAATAATAAATATAGAGTCTTTGTTAATAATAAAATTAATTTATTAATTATTGGTGGAAGTCTTGGATCAGCATCACTTTCATATGATTTAAGTAAGAGTATTGTTAAACTTCCTTTAAAAATTAGAAAAAAATTATATGTAACACATCAGGTACTTATAGAAGACTTAGTTTTAGTCAAAGATATTTATAAAAGAGCAAATATTAAATGTAAAGTTTATACATTCATAAAAAATATTAATTCAAATTTAGAAAAAGCTAGTTTAGTAATATCAAGAGCGGGAGCTTCAGCTATTGCAGAAAATGCAATAGCAGGTATTCCTGCTATATATTTTCCAATTCCTAACTCTGTTCAAAATCATCAATATTTAAATGCATTAAAGTTTAAAAAAGAAAAAGCAGCTTGGATATTAAATGATGAAGATATTAAAAATGGGAATATTTTAATTTTTTTGAAAAAAATTTTTAATAATATTGAGATACTAAAACTATTTGCTGAGAATAACAGTAATCTAGCAAAACCTAAAGCAACTGCACAACTATCTAAATTAATCATGGACTTAACAAATGCAAGTTTTTAATAACAATATAGGACTTATACACTTCATAGGAATAGGAGGTATAGGTATGAGTGGAATAGCTGAGGTTTTAGTAAATTTAAATTTTAGAGTATCTGGCAGTGATATTTCAGAAAATCAAAATATTACAAGATTAAAAAATCTTAATATTAATGTTGCCTTAGGCCATAAAATAGAAAATATAGAAGATGCGTCAATCATAGTGATATCATCTGCTATACAATCAGATAATGTTGAATTATTAGCAGCTAGAAAAAAAAGGTTACCCATAGTTAAAAGGGCAGAAATGCTAGCGGAACTTATGAGATTTAAAAAAACTATAGCTGTAGCAGGAACGCATGGAAAAACCACTACTACTTCTTTAATGGCAACTGTACTAGAGAAGGCTAACTTTGATCCTACTGTTATTAATGGAGGCATCATAAACTCATACAATAGCAATGCTAAGTTAGGATTTAGTGATTGGATGGTTGTAGAAGCTGATGAATCAGATGGAAGTTTTTTGAAATTACCAGCAACCAGTGTAATTGTAACAAATATAGATGCTGAACATTTAGATTATTACAAAAGTTATAAAGAATTAAAAGATTCTTTCAAAAAATTTATAAATAATATTCCTTTTTATGGTTTAGCAATTATATGTATCGATAATCCTACTATTCAAAGTATTATATCTGAAGTAGAAGATAAAAGAATAATAACATATGGACTAAGTCCTCAGGCTGATTATAGAGCAACAGATATAAAATTTAAAGATTCTAAGACATTTTTTACTTTAGAGATTAGCCCACAAAAAGATTCTCCTGCAAAAACTATTCATAATATGGTTTCTAATATTCCTGGTATTCATAATGTACAAAATGTAATAGCAGTATGTGCAATGGCTATACAATTAAATGTAGATTTAGAATTAATAAAAAATGCTCTCAATAGTTTTGAAGGAGTAAATAGAAGGTTTTCTTTGATCAGTAATATTGCCGGTGTAAAGATATATGATGACTATGGTCATCATCCAGCAGAAATAAAAGCTACTTTAGGAGCCGCAAGGGAAGTTACTAATGGGAAGGTTGTAGCGATAGTACAACCTCATAGATATTCAAGGTTAAAACTATTATTTGAAGACTTTACTTCTGCTTTTAATGATGCCGATATAGTAATGGTAACTGAGGTTTACTCAGCTGGAGAAAAGTATATAGAAGGCTATAGCAAAGACACTTTAATTAGTTCGTTAATATCAGCAGGTCACAAAGATGCAAGACCATATGAAGAGAAGGCCTTAGAACAAATTATTAAAAACCTTTTGAAGGAAGGAGATATTGTAATATTTTTAGGAGCAGGAGATATCACAATAAAAGCCAAAAAATTCGTTAATCAAATTAATGAGAAAATAATATAATGGGTAATTTACAATATAATGATATCAAAAAAATCCCTAAAACTAATGGATATATTTCATATAAAAAAAATATGGCAACTTTAACCTGGTTAAAGGCAGGAGGAATTGCTGATATATTTTTTATACCGGCAGATATCTTAGATCTAAAAAGTTTTCTTACGAAACTTAATTTTAATATTCCTATTTTTATTTTAGGTGCAGGTTCTAATACTTTATTTAGGGATAATGGTTTTAAAGGTATTGTAATAAAATTAGGAAAAAATTTTGATTATTATAATATAATAGATGATAAAAATATTTGTGTTGGCGCTGCTACTAATTGTATAAAACTCTCAAGAGTATTAGCTAAAGAAGGAATATCAGGACTAGAGTTCTTTTCTGGTATCCCAGGTACTGTTGGAGGTGCAATAAAAATGAATGCAGGTGCTTATGGCAATGATACATCACAATATATATCTAAAATTAAAGTTATTAATAGAAGAGGTGAAGTAAAAGTTATTGAAGCAAAAGATTATGAAATGAATTATAGAGAAACAAATTTTCCAAACGACTATATATTTTTAGAAGCTTATTTCAATTATCATAAAAGATCTCCAGATATAAACCTTAATAATATAAAAAACTTAAATAATATTAGAAAAAAAACACAACCTATAAAAGAAAAAACTAGTGGCTCTACTTTTAGAAACACTGAAAATAATAAAGCATGGAAATTAATACAGGAGAGTGGTTGTAAAAGATATAGTGTAGGACAAGCAGCTATATCAGATTTACATTCTAATTTTATAGTAAATAAAGGTGGGGCAAGCAGCAATGAAATTGAAGAGTTAGGAGAAAAGGTTATTAAAAAAGTATATGACAAGTTTGGAATAAAATTAATTTGGGAAATAAAAATAATAGGAAACAAGTAATCTAAAATGAAGGTAAATAAAAATATTTTAATAATCAAAGGCGGCTATTCTGAAGAAGCTGAAGTTTCAAGGAATACTGCTGTTAATGTAGAGAAAGCATTAAAGTTAAAAGGCTATCGTACCAAGTCATTAGAAGTGGATAAAAACTTTTTTCATTGGCTATTAAATAATAGAAAAGAAGTAGATGTTGTGTTTAATGCTTTACATGGATTTTGGGGAGAAGATGGAAAAGTACAAGGCTTGCTTGAATGTTTAAAAATACCTTATACACATTCTGGAGTAAGTGCTTCTGCAATAGGAATGAATAAGTATCTTTCTAAGAATATTTTTATGACCCACGGTATGAATGTTCCAAAAGGCTATATTATAAATAAAAATAAAATTACTAAAAAAGAGCCCCTAGATAGACCTTTTATTATTAAACCAGTAAGCGAAGGGTCTAGTTTAGGAATTCATTTAATAAAGAAAAAAGATTCACTTAAGAAAATTATTTCAAAATTAAAGATTAACAATTTTCTTATAGAAGAGTTTATACCAGGTAATGATATTACAGTAGCTGTAATAAATGGGAAACCTTTAGGAATATTAGAGGTTTTAATAAATCAAGATATATATAGTTATGATGCCAAATATAAAAGTAAAAATACTAAATATATTATTCCAAATAATTTATCTGAAAAAACAATTAAAAATATTTTAAGTGCATCAGAAAAGTCATTTAAATTATTAAATTGTAGGGGTGTAGCTAGAGTAGATTTTAGAATAAATAAGAATTCAAAAAAAGAAGATTTTTTTTTATTAGAAATAAATACTCAACCAGGATTAACAAAAAACTCACTACTTCCAAGGATTGCAAAAAATAGTGGGATTGAATTTCCTGATTTAATTGAGTTGATAATTAATGATGCGGGTTTAAAAAAATGAAAAAAATACTTAA
>NZFJ01000053.1 GCA_002690625.1 Rickettsiales bacterium | reverse complement strand
ATTATTATCATCCTTAATCAAAACAAAGCCTTTTTCTAGCCATCTTTCATGAGAGGAGGATTGTAGAATTTTGATTTGATTTTTTATTAAAATACTTTTTTTATCCAATAACCCATTAATACCTTTTAAAAAAAACTTGTTTAAATTTAAAATTTTATTCTTATTATTTTCTAATTTATTTTTTGGGTAAATAATATTTAAATTTTTTACTAAGTGCTCAAAGTTCCTGAAATAATTATCAAAGTAATTTTTAATTTTAGAATATTCATTTAATATCTTTAAATTTAAATTTTTAATAAGACTATCAGGGTTTAAAATTTTTCCACTACTACTATCTAGCCTATATTGTTTCATATTTAAATGATTTTCAATTGCCGTATCATATATAGAAGCTAAATTATTTAATTTTTTTAATAATTCATTACGATCTGGGACTACTAAATCAGCTGCAGCTGTAGGGGTAGATGCTCTTATATCAGAGACCAAATCAGAAATCGAAAAGTCCGTTTCATGACCAACTGCAGAAATTACTGGTATTTTTGATTCAAAAATAGCCTCTGCAACTTTCTCACTATTAAAAGCTAATAAATCTTCTAAACTTCCTCCTCCCCTTGCTATAATTAATACATCAGGTTTATAATCTCTTTGATTAAACCCATTAATTGCATCTGAAATCTCTTGGTCTGCAAATTGTCCCTGAACAGAAACAGGCCAAAGCAAAATTTTTGATGGAAGTCTTTCTTTTATTTTTTTTTTCATATCTTCAATTACAACACCAGAGGATGAGGTAATAATCCCTATTGCCTTAGGGAATTTAGGAAGTTTCTTTTTTATAGAATTTTCGAAATATCCTAATTTTTTTAATTTTTTTTTTCTATCTTCTATTACTTTTAATATTGCTCCTTCACCTGCAATTTTAATAGTATCTACTATAAAATTATAATTTGATCTAGGAGAGTAAGTGCTGACTTTTCCTATGGCTAAAATTTCTAGACCTTCTTCTGGTAAAACATCTAAGTATAAAGCCTTACCACGCCATATAATTGATGATAATAGTGCATCCTCATCTTTCAAATTAAAATATAAGTGTCCTGACTTTGCTTTAGTCAAACCTGATACTTCTCCCCTAACTCTTACTCTATTAAATTTAGTCTCTAAGCTTTTTTTAATAGAAAAAGATAGTTCGGATACACTATATTCAGGTATATTTGACATTATTAAATTATACTGTAATTATTATAAATATTAATATCATATTTAAGGTTTTATAAAAACATGAATGTACTTGTCTTAGGAAGCGGAGGAAGAGAACATTCGATTTGCTTACATTTAAGAAAATCTAAAAAATTAAAAAATTTGTGGTGCGTCCCTGGAAATGCTGGTACAAAAAAAATAGCAAAACATATAGAGCTTAATCTTACCAATCATCAAGAAGTTATAAATTTTTGCAAAAAAAGCAAAATAAATATTGTGGTTCCTGGTTCAGAAGAATATTTAGAAAAGGGTATTAGCGATAATTTAAGATTATCTGGAGTAATGGTCTTTGGACCATCTCAAGCAAGTGCTAAATTAGAAACTTCTAAGTTATTCACAAAAAAAATATGCGATAAAGCTAATATTAAATCAGCAAAATGGAAACTATTTGATAATTATAAAAATGCTTTATTAAGCCTTAATAAAGTAAAGTTTCCAAAAGTTATTAAACTAGATGGACTTGCTGCAGGGAAAGGAGTAATAGTTGCAAAAGATTTTGAAGAAGCAAAAAAATTTCTTAACAATGTTAAAAATGGAAATATTGGAAATAAAAAATCGAAAGTTATAATAGAAGAAAAGCTTATTGGCGAAGAAGCTAGTTTTTTCTTTATCGTTGATGGAAAAAATGCAAAATTCATGGGAAGTGCTAAGGATTACAAAAGAGTAGGTGATAAAAATACAGGATTAAATACTGGCGGTATGGGATGCATCTCTCCTTCTCCATTGGAAAATAAGAAAAATATAAATTTAGTTTTAAAAAAAATTATTAACCCTACGTTAAATGCAATGAATGAAATTGGCTATACTTTTAAAGGTGTATTATATGCTGGGTTAATGTTCACAAAAAAAGGGGTTTTTTTGATAGAATATAATGTCAGACTTGGAGATCCAGAATGCCAAAGTATTTTATCTAGATTAGAAAGTGATTTAATACAAATAATTACGATGACCGAAAAACAAAAACTAAGTACTTTAAATATAAAACTATCTAAAAAGAAAAGTATTTGTATAGTTTTAGCAAGTAAAGGATATCCAAAAAAATATAAAGTTGGTTATAAAATAAAAGGAAATTTTGAACAGAAAAATTTACCCGTAAATATAGTGCATGCAGGAACAACCTTAGATCTTAATAAAAATTTGGTAACAAACGGAGGTAGAGTATTAAATGTTATTGCAAATAGTAAAGAAATAGAAAATGCTAAAGAATTGGCTTATAGTTTTATTAAAAAAATTCAATGTTCTTCCTTATTCTATAGAAGAGACATAGGAGAATAATCACTTTTTTCTTATAATTCTAAAAAATGATTTTATTATTTCGGAACATTTGCTTTCTCCAATTCCTCCATATATTTCAGGAACATAAAAATTATTATTATTATTAAATATTTTTGTGCCATTTTCTATGCTCCCATTTTGAATATCATAGCTTCCAAAATACAACTTAGAAATATAGTGTTTTGATATTGCATAGCTGCAAAGAATACATGGCTCTAAAGTCGAGTATATGTTGTAACCTTTAAGATTAATTGTATTAAGTTTTTTAACTGCTTTTGTTATAGCTAGTATTTCAGCATGAGCCATATGATTTTTTTTAGTTTGAACAAGATTATGAGCTTTTGAAATTATTTTTTTATTATTGAAAATTACTGCCCCCACAGGTACTTCTTTTTTATTTTTAGCTTTTAAAGCTTCTTCAAGAGCAATATTTACTATTTGAGATAATTGCAAAATAATTTATTATATAAATTAGTTAAAAAAATGAAAAAAAAACCATTGATAGGACTTACTTTAGACTTTGAAGTAAAAAAATCATACTCAGTTTTTCCTTGGTATGCCATAAGAGAAAATTATTGCAGTTCTATTATTAATTTAGGTGGAATTCCCATACCATTAGTTTATGACAATAATTCTATAAGTACAATAATTGATTTATTAGATGGTTTTATAATAACGGGGGGTGCCTTTGACATCGATCCTACTTATTTTTCTGAAAAAAAAAACTTTAATAATGTAATTACTAAAGATTCAAGAACAGAATACGAAATAAAACTTTGCAATGAGATACTTAAACGAGATAAACCTTTATTAGGTATTTGTGGTGGGCAACAATTAATAAATGTAATTTATGGAGGCAGTCTCATTCAAGATATTAACAGTGAAATTAAAACAAATATTCATCATGAACAAAAGAACCCAAGAGATGAAACCAGTCATAATGTCAAAATAATAGAAAATACTTTTATGTATAATATAATAAATAAAAAAAAAATAAAAGTTAACAGTGCACATCATCAATCTGTAAAACAAGCTGGAAATGGTTTAACTATAAACGCAATAGCAGATGACGGAGTAGTGGAAGGGATAGAAGATACTTCAAAAAAATTTTGTATAGGAGTACAGTGGCATCCAGAATTTTTAATTGAAGCAAGCGATAAAAAAATTATTAGTAATTTTATAGATAAAAGTAAAGGCTAATATGTCTGATAATGTATCAAAAAATAGTGCAGTAAACACTTTTAAAACAACTTTAATTGCTATTAATAAGCCTAAAGGAATTATATGTACACATAAAGATGAGTTGAATAGAAGAAAAGTTTTTGACTTAATTCCACAAAAAAGCCTTAAACTAATAGATGGTAAGTTACATTCTGTAGGTAGATTAGACTACAACTCACAGGGCTTATTGTTATTAACTAATAATACTATAATAAAACGTTATTTAGAATCACCTAAAAATAAAATAGTAAGAACATATAAAGTCAAAGTACAAGGAATAGTAACAGATGATATTATTAAAAAAATAAGAAAAGGTATCATGCTAAATAAAATTATCTATTCAGTTAAAGATATACAAATAATAAAGAAAAATAGATCTTATTCATGGCTTTTAATAAAACTTAAGGAAGGGAAAAATCAACATATTAGAAGAGTTTTTTTCAAGTTTGGGCTAAGTGTTAACAAATTAATAAGAATACAATATGGTCCATTTAAATTAGCTTCACTTAATTCTGGTAGTATAAAGTTTTTAAAACCCTATAAAATTAAGATGAATTTGAAATGATTATTACATCTGGAAAATTAAAATTTAAAAAAATTGAGTGCACTCCCAATAAAAAACTTAGACCTACTTCAAGTTTGGTAAGACAAGCTATTTTTAATATATTAGAAAATAGATACAATTGGAGCGATTGGTGTAGCGAGACTCATTTGCTAGATTTATATTCAGGGACAGGAATAATAACTTTAGAAGCCTTATCTAGAAACGTAAATACAGCTACTTGCATTGAAGAAGATAGTTGTATATTCCAAAATCTTAAAAAAAATTTTTTCAAATTAGATCTGCTTGATAAAGTAAATTTAATAAATAAAAGCTTTTTTGAGGCTGATTTAAAAAAAAATATATATAGTTTAGTATATTTAGATCCTCCTTTTCATCGTAATTTAGCTAATAAATCTATTTTATATATATTAAATAAAAAAATACTTAAAAAAAACTCTATTTTAATTTCAGAAACCGAAAAAAATTATAAGTTTGATGCTAAATTATTAAAGAACATAAATTTATCTAAAAACTATGGAAACAAAGATATCACTTTTTTTTTATTCGATTAAATTCTTCCAAATAATCCTTCAACATCTTTTAAACCAAGTTCTATAAAAGTAGGCCTACCATGATTACATTGTCCCGAGTTTGGGGTCTTTTCCATTAATCTTAACATAGCATTCATTTCTTCTATGTTTAGTTTCTTTCCTGCTCTTATGCTATTGTGACAAGCAATACTAGATAATATTTTTTCAATACTAGTGTTCATAGGATTAATAATACCTACTTCTTTTATATTTTCTAATAAATCTTCAAATAATATTTTTATATTAATTTTTCCTAAAATTGCTGGTATTTCTCTTACTATGATTGAATTGTCTCCGTAATCATCAAAAATAAAGCCCAGAGAATAAATTTCTTTTTTTCTTGTAAAAAGTAAATCTATATCTTCTTCTACATTAAGTATTTCTGGTACTAGTAGCACTTGTCTAGATACTTTATTATTAAAATAATCTTTTTTTAAACTTTCTAATACTATTCTTTCATGAGCTGCATGTTGATCTATTAAAATTATAGAGTTTTCTGTTTGAGAAACTATGAACATATTATTTATTTGAGCTCTTGCAAGACCTAGTCTATATTTATTATCTGCATTACCTTCTTGATTGATATTTATCGAAGAGTTTTTTTTAATAACAGTATTTTCTGGTAAATTAATTATTTCTTGCTTATTATTTTCTTTATTTACATTTTGAAAGCTGTTAAGTAATGCTCTTTGAGAGTCTATAGAGTACCTTAGCCCCAACTTTTCTAATTCACTTCTAATCATTTTAATTAAGGACGAATTTATTTCAGTTCTATTCAATATTCTTATCTCTGTTTTAGAAGGATGTACATTAATATCAAGTATTTTTGGATTTATCTTTACATAAAGAATAATGACAGGATATCTATTTCCTGCTAAAAGTCCTGCATATGCTGCTTTTAAAACTCCCAATATAGCTTTGTCTTTAATTAATCTTCCATTGATAATGATAGCTGAATTTTGCCAGTTAGCTTTATTATAAGTAGGAATACTTGCATATAACCTAAATGAAAAATTAGAATAGTCTTTTTTAATAAATATAGAACTATCAAGGAAATCCTTACCAATTATNTCTTTAACTCTAAGTCTCTCTGAATCGGTATCATCTTTTCCTATTAAAAACAATTTATCCTTACCTTCCTCACTAAATGAAAAACTTATATTTGGATATGCCAATGAAATTTTTTTAATAAGGTTTTTTATTGCTAGAGCTTCTGCTCTCTCAGATTTAAGAAACTTTTTTCTTACNGGTAATCTTTTAAATAGCTCTTCTACGCATATTATAGTTCCTATATTACCTTTATGGGGACTATTTTTTTTTATTTCTCCAAATGATACCTCTAACTTTCTAGCTGTATTCATGTTTTTAGTTCTACTGATAATACTTAAATTAGAAGCATTTGCTATGGCATATAAAGCTTCTCCTCTAAAACCTAAACTTTTAATGTTATTTAAAGTATTATTATTCATTTTTGAAGTAGCATGTCGTAGTATAGATTTCTCTATATATCTATCATTTATTCCTATTCCATCATCTACTACTAAAATTTTCCTAATTCCTCCTGAAACTATATTTACGTCTATTCTTTTACTTTTAGCGTCAATAGAGTTTTCTATAAGTTCTTTAACTACAGCACTAGGTTTTTCTATTACCTCACCTGCTGCTATTTCATTAATAACCTCTAATGATAATAGTTTAATTTCTTCCATAAGACTCTAACATTTTTTTTGTTCTTAATTTTATTTTTTCTACTTCTGGTTGGTCAAAAGGATTGATACCAATGACCTTTCCTATTAAAGATACTTCTAAAAGCAAAGTGCTCATAAGTGTTACAGCCGAATTTATACTATCATTATCTAAATAAATTATTCTTACAGGAATTTTTGCTTTCTTTAGTTCTATAATTGTTGCTTCTCCCATAATATTTAGTATTTTTCCTATATCTACATTAGAAAAGTATTTGGGTAAAATATTAGCAAAGCTGTTTGTTTTTAAACTTGTACTCCTCTTTCTCGGAATTACCACGGTAAAAATAATATTTTTTGGACCGTCTAACCACATTTGTAATTGACTATGTTGATCTATTGCTCCAGTAGAATTCATAAGATATAGTCCATATCCTTTTTTTCCTAGCGATTCAGACCACAATTGCCTATACCAATTTGCTATCTCAGAAAGTACATCTGAGTAAATCAAAAAAATATGAGTAAAATATTTTTTTTCTTTTATAACACCTGCTAATATATTGATAGCTTTTTGATTATTAAATTTATCTGATTTTAAGTTATCCAAAAAATTTTTATCTGCACGCGCCTTTATAATTTTTCCGTTGACTCCAGCTAGATGAATAGGCAACAAACCTGTAATAGAGAAACATGAATATCTACCTCCTATAGCTGCATCATGATGTATAGTTTTAATGTTTAAACTTTTTGAAATTCTTAGTAGCGTAGAACTTTTATTATCGCTAATTATTATTACATCTTTGAGAAGGTTAATTTTGTTCTTTAAATTTTTAATTACTATATTAAACAGACTTAAAGTCTCTATAGTTTCTCCAGATTTACTAATTATTATAATTCCTATTTTTTTTATTTTAGAAAAATTTTTTAGTAATGAAGAAACATTTGATGGATCTATATTCTCAAGAATAAATATCTTTTTATTTTGTATTGTATTTAAAAAAGCTTTAGCACCAAGACTGGAACCACCAGTGCCAATTAATAAAATTTGATCGTAACCGCTAAATTTTTTTTTCGTATTATCTAATAGAGAAAATATTTCCTCATTATTGTCCTTTCTTAAAAAGGAAAAAGAAGTTTTTTTTAATAAAATTTGTCTTATAATATTTTTAGATAAGGTTTTATTATAATTTAATAATTTCTTATCTACTAAATCTTTCCAACCTGTTAAATCTACTAACATAAATTACTTTATAATACCTATCTAATATTAATATATTATTTTAAAATAACTACCGCCTTGGTATTCAATATTTTTTTTAAAATTGTATTTTTATTAGCTTTTTTAAAATTCTTCTTCCTTGGTAATTTATTTTGTTTTTTTCCCAATAATATGTCATCAAGTGATATATCTTTATTAACACTACTTTTCTCAATAATACCTCTGTTTATAGCTTCTTCCTCTTTAGGAGGAGTTAAATACATATCTGGCGGCATTTCAAGTGGTGGATTTCTAAAAGTAGCGAATTCACTCTCTTTTTTTTTAATCAGCCCAATATCTTCCAGTCTATTAGTTGAACATGAAGTTGTCATGAAAAAGAATAAAGCAAAAAATATTTTTAAAATTATATTAACTAATATATTTATCATAAAATAAGTTTTCAAAAAGCAATAAACAAACCCCTATAAATATAAAAATATCAGCAAAATTAAAAGCTGGCCAGTGAAAATTATATATATATATGTCTATAAAATCTATTACACCTCCAAAATAAATTCTGTCTATTGCATTACCTATAGCTCCAGCTGAAATTAAACATAACCCAAAAGTAAATATAAACCTCTCAGTAAACAAAGCTAATAATATTAAAAAAAACCCTACAGTAAGTGAAAAAATTGAAAAAAAATATCTTCCTAAATTTCCTCCTTCACTAAATAAACCAAAGCTAACACCAGTATTTCTAACAAATACAATATTAAAAAAAGAAAATATAGATATATCTTCAAAGTTATTGCTTAGCATAAGTTTAGAAACAAAAATTTTAGTACACTGGTCTACAATAATAGCTAATAAAATAAATAAAATAATTCTTAATGATTTATGTGCATTAAGCCCTTTTATTATCATAAAGATAACTCTACTATTTTTTTACATCTATCACATAATCCTAAATTTAACTTTACTTCATCTTTATGTTGCCAGCACCTCAAACATTTATCTTTTTCAGTTTTAAATACATAAACATCAATATTATCATTTTTACTTTTATATTCTGATATAAAACCACTAGCTGCTTCTTTTTCTGCACTTATTTTTAGTGATGAAACCAAACAAATACTATTCATATCTACTGATTCAACTAAATCTTTTACGTTATCATCAGCACTTTTTATAAAAACTTCTGTTTCAAGGCTAGAACCTATTTTTTTTTCATTTCTTGCTAATTCAATTGCTGTATTAACAACTTTTCTTATTTTTTTAATTTTATTCCATTTACTATTTAGTTCAGTATCTTCCCACTTTTTATTTACTTTCTTAGCTCTTTTCAGGTGTATGCTTTCAATATTTTCAGATTTAAAACATTTCCAAACTTCCTCCATTGTATGACATAAGACCGGAGCATACCAAGTAGTGAGGAATTCAAAAATATAAAATAATACTGTAGTTTTCGATTTTCTTAAAGAATCATTTATTTCATTGCAATACAAGATATCTTTACTTATATCAAAATAAAATGCTGATAAATCTACTGAGCAAAACTCAAAAAGGTTTTTATAAAAATTATGGAATGAATAATCTTGAATTGCTTTACTTCTTAATACATTTAATTCGTAAATTCTAGATAAAATATATTTATCAATTTCTTCTAAATCATCATAATCTAAACAGTCTTTAGAAGATATATTTCCAATATTTCCTAATATAAATCTAAAAGTATTTCTGATTCTTCTATAATTATCATTTAAATTAGATAACACTTCATCTCCTATTCGCATGTCTTCAGAATAGTCAGTATTTGCTACCCAAAGCCTTAAAATATCAGCTCCTGATTTCTTTATAATATCTTCTGGATTTATTACATTGCCTAGACTTTTAGACATCTTTCTGCCTTGACCATCCAAAACAAATCCGTGAGTTATTACAGTTTTAAATGGAGCTTTCCCTCTAGTTCCACAAGCTTCTAACAAAGAAGACTGAAAAAAACCCCTGTGTTGATCTGTTCCTTCTAAATATAAATCAGCAGGCCATTGAAGATCATTTTTTTCTAAAACATAAGCATGTGAAGCACCAGAATCGAACCAAACATCTAAAATATCTTTCACAACCTCGTAGTCTTCTGGTTTTTTGTCTTCTCCTAAGTACTTATAAGGATCCTCAGACAACCATACATCTGATCCCTTTTGTTTTACATCAAGTATAATTTTTTTCATTACATCAGCATCTTTTAAAGGCTCGCCGTTTTTTTTATTAATAAATATTGTTATGGGTACTCCCCATGCTCTTTGTCGGGATATACACCAGTCAGGCCTATTTTCTACCATGCTACTGATTCTATTTTTGGAATTATTTGGTATCCATCTAGTATCCTTAATACTTTGCATAGCTTTCGACCTAAGGTTATCTTGATCCATGCTTATAAACCATTGTGGTGTCGTTCTAAATATAATTGGTTTTTTTGATCTCCACGAATGAGGGTATGAATGAGAATAACTTTTAATTCCTATTAAGCTATTATTTTTCTCTAACTCTTCAATAACGAAAGTATGTGCTTTAAAAACATGAATTCCAGAAAATATTGGCGTATCTTCCTTATAACATCCATCATCTTTAACTATATCTTCTATAACTATGTTATTTTCTTTGGCTAAATAATAATCATCCTCTCCGTAAGATGGAGCTATATGGACAAATCCGGTTCCATCTGTTTCTTCTACAAAATTAGCTTCTATGAGTGGTATATCATACTCATATCCTTTTTTATGAAAAGGATGAATACAAATAGTCCCTTTTAAATCATTTCCTGTAACAACTTTAAGTATATTATATTTACTTATTTTACAAGTTGTCATTACTTTTTCTAAGAGTGACTCAGCGACTAAATATTTTAATTTTTTTAAATTACTTTTATCTGATTCTATTACCTCAAATTGAACATATTTTATATCCTTTCCATATGCAATAGCTCTATTTCCTGGTATGGTCCACGGAGTAGTTGTCCAAATAATAATATTAGTATCTTTTAATAAAGATAATTCTGTTTCCTTAATTATAAAAGAAACAAATATAGATGTAGACTCAATATCTTTATATTCTATTTCTGCTTCTGCTAAAGCGGTCTTTTCAACTGGGGACCACATAACAGGCTTTGATCCACGGTATATAGATCCTTTTAAAAAAAAATTACTAAATTCCTTTAAAATAATAGACTCTGTTTCATAGTCCATTGTGAGGTAAGGTTTTTCCCAATCTGCTAAGACAAATAGTCTTATAAATGATTGCTTTTGAATATCTATCCATTTTCTAGCAAATATTCTACACTCATTTCTAAATTCTTTTATAGAAACGTCTTCTTTATTTAAGCCCTTTTTTCTATAATTCTTTTCTATTTGCCATTCTATTGGCAAGCCGTGACAATCCCATCCAGGAACATACAATGCTAACGCATTATAACCTTCAAATTGCATTGTTCTGTTAATAATGTCTTTTAAAATTTTATTTGCAGCAGTTCCTATATGTATTGGGCCATTAGCGTAAGGAGGACCATCATGTAAAATAAATTTTTTATCATTTTTTGATTGTTCTTTTATTTTTTTTCTTAAATTTATTCTATCCCAATAATCTAGCATTTTAATTTCTTCTGTAGGAAGTTTTCCTCTCATACCAAATTCAGTTTTAGGTAATAACATAGTATCATTATATTTGTTCTTATCGCTCATTTTATTCCTAGATTATCATAAAATATTAAACTTTTTTTTAAAATATTTTCTATATTTTGACAATCTTCTTTCATTTTAGTTATTAATTCCTGTTCACTATTAAAAACTTCTTCATTTCTAATTTTAGATACAAAAGCTACTCTAATTCTTTTTTGATATAAATTACCAGAGAAATTTAAAATATATACTTCTAATATTTCTTCTACTCCTTGATAATGAGGTCTGGTACCTGTAGATACAGCTCCCATAAGCCAATCATTTTGACCAAATATCTTTACCCAGCAAGCATAAATTCCTTTTGAAGGACTGATTTGATTTAAGTATTTTAAATTAGCAGTTGGATAACCCAATTTTCTACCTAAGGCCTTACCTTTGATAACTTTTCCTGTAACTTCCCATTTATATCCTAAAATTTTGTTAGCTTTTTCAATTTCTCCCCGCTTAATTAAGCTCCTTACAAGTGATGAAGAATAAATTGTATTATATTCTCCAGCTTTTTTTATACTTAATAAATTGAACTTATCTTTATTAGCATAGTCTTTCAACAGTCTAATGTCACCTACTCTATTTTTTCCAAATTTAAAGTCTTCTCCAACAACTATATTTTTTACAGCAAGATTCTTAATTAAAATTTCTTCAATAAATGTTTTAGCAGACATATTACTAAAATTTTTATCAAATTTAATTAATAATAAATAATCTATTCCTATATTTTTTAAATGAAAATAATTTGTTCTAAATTTTACTAAATTTTTTTTCCATTTATCTGGGGCTAAAATTTTTACTGGGTGTGGTATAAAAGATAATACGGCCATTTTTTTTTTATATGATGATTTAAGTTTTAAAAGTTCTTCTAATAAGAATCTATGTCCTTTATGGATGCCATCAAAGTTACCAACAGCCAAGTTAATATTTTTTAATTCTTTAAACTGATTTTTTTTTATTTGCATTCAAAATATGATGATTATTTTTTCTTAATCAAAACCCATTTAGTATTATCTTCTTTAGAATTATCCACACATTTAATTCCTTTTTTTTCTAAACTAATTAAAGTTGCTAGAATAGATTTTTTTGCCGCTGGCCATAACTTTTTATTAGTATTTTTATAAAACTTAGAAACCATTTCGTTTATCGTTAAAGAATTTTTAAAAAGCTCATTAATTATTTGCTGTTCTCTCATTTTTCTATGTCCAATTAATGCATTAACAAACTTTTTTGGCGACTTTATTGGCCCTCCATGTGTAGGCAAAAAAACATTATAATTGTAAGATAATACTTTTTTTAAGCTATTCATATAAGCCTCCATATCTCCGTCTGGAGGTATAATAACAGTTGTAGCCCAACCCATTATATGATCTCCTGTAAATAGTACAGAACTTTCTTCTAAACCATAACACATGTGATTAGATGTATGTCCTGGTGTATGTATAGCTTGAATTGTCCAATTTTTAGCTTTAATTTTATCTCCATCTTTTAAAGAAATATCAGGCTTAAATTCTAAATCATGCCCCTCTTCAAACTTCGTATCATATTTTTCAAAAGGATAAGCTCCATAACCATATGTAATACATTCTCTTTCTTCTTTTAAAATATGTGTTGCTGGTGAATGGTCTGCATGAGTATGAGTTATAAAAATATGAACTTTTGTATCTTTACTAATAACTCTCAATAAATTATTAATATGACTTTTTATATTTGGGCCAGGATCAATAATTGCTAACTCTTCATCATCCACAATATAAGTTCCTGTTCCATAATAAGTGAAAGGGCTTGGATTATTAGCTAATACACGCTTAACATTTCCGCAGACATCTACTAACTGACCATAATAAGGATCAAAGTTTTTATTATAATATTCTTTCAAATTTATACTTTAATAATGTTAATTAAAAAAAACTTTAATATAATATATTTTATTACTTTATAATATTACTTTTAAATATATGTTTTATGAAAAAAAATAGCAAAATAATATCTAAACCTAAAGATGCTTCTACAGTAATTATTATTAAAAAAATAAAAAAAAAATACTTAGTATTAATGGGTAAAAGACCTCTTAGTTCAAGATTTATGCCTGGAGTTTATGTATTTCCAGGAGGAAGAGTTGAAAAAGAAGACATACAAGCAAATAAAGTGTTTAAATTAAAATCAAAGCTTAGCAAAAAAGCTCTCAAGGCACAGTCATATAATCATACAATAGCCTTGTTGTTAGCTGCAATTAGAGAGACATCTGAAGAAACAGGTTTGTATTTAATTAACAAAAAGGAATCTGCAAAAAAGTACCCTGAAATAATAGAAAGTACTTGGGAATATTATTTAAAAAAATCATATGAACCTAATATTAAAAAATTATATTTTTTTGGAAGAGCAATTACCCCTTCTTTTTTAAAGACTAGGTTTCACGCAAGATTTTTTGTTGCTTTTTATGAAGATTTTATTGGAACTTTAAAAACTAATGGGGAATTAGAGGATTTAAGCTGGTTTTCATTAGAAGATGCTAAGAAAAAAAAAATTGCTGATGTAACTGAATTTATGTTAGATGAATTAATTAAATTAGAAAATAATTATGATAAAATAATTAGAAAAGATAAATTTCCTATGTTTACTTGGAGATACAATAAAAAATGGATAAAGTGGGATTGAACAGGTATTTAATGTAATGAAAAAATTTTTTAAAGAAAAACTCCATGCTAACCTAGTTCAAGAAATTAAAATAAAAAAAATATTAGTTAATACTAGATCTAAGTTTCAAAAAATAGAAATTTTTGATACTTATATTTTTGGCAGGATAATGGCATTAGATGGCATTATTCAAATTACAGAGAAAGATGAGTCTGCTTATTCTGAAATGCTTGTACACCCTATAGTACAGACGTCATTAAACAAACCTAAAAAGACTTTAATCATTGGTGGTGGAGATGGGGCTGTTGCTGAAGAATTACTTAAATATAGTTTTATTAAAAAAATTGATTTAGTAGATATTGATAAAAAAGTAATAGATCTATGTAAAAAATATTTCAAGAAAATTAATAACAACTCTCTAAGCAATAAAAAAGTAAGTTTATTTTATGATGATGCTTTTAATTTTATTAAAAACTCAAAAGAAAAGTATGATATAGTTATAGCTGATAGGCCTGACCCTATTGGTGCAGGTAAAAGTTTATATAAAACACATTTTTATAAAAATATACAAAATATTTTATCTAATGAGGGTAGTGCTATATTTCAAAGTGGTGTTCCTTTTTTACAGAAAAAAGAATTAACGGATGTTTTAAAAGAAGTAAAAAAATACTTTAAAAATTCAGGAGTTTTACTTACAGTTGTACCTTCTTACATAGGAGGATATATGGCTTTAGTATGGGCCTCTAATAATAATAGTATTTTAAAAAATAGAAAAGTTACTAGAAAGTTCAATATAAAAACTGCTTTTTATAATAAAAATATTTTAAACTCAGCTTTTGAATATCCAAATTTTCTTAAAAGTTTCATTAAATAATTATTCTAATATAAT
>NZFJ01000052.1 GCA_002690625.1 Rickettsiales bacterium | reverse complement strand
ATCTTTAAGTCTTATTTTTTTAACACTTAGCTCTTTTATATTTGGAACAAATATTTTAAAAAGAAGAAATAGGTAAAGCCCCTTTATGAAAAAAATAATACTATTTTTAATTTACTTTTTTTCATTTAGTGAATTAAAATCTAATGAAAATTTATTGCTTAAAGATAAAAATATATCTATATTTATGATATTAAAGTTTTTAAAAGAAATAAAGCATCTTGTAAAAGATTAGGTAATATATATGACGTATGCCAATGGATGTTAAAGTTTTCTATAAAAAATAATACTAAATATTATTTAAAATCATTTTGTTCTTTTGCAAAAATTAATAATAGAAATTATAGAATTTGCTCTCAAAACAAAAAAAATAATATTTTTTTAAACCCTAAAAAAAGCAAACAAAAACTAACTAACCTTAGTGAGTTAATTGGATATAAAAATGACTATCCTAAACCACAAGTTATTATTAAAAATGTAAAAGGTAAATTCATAAAATTAAAAAACAACAATTAAATGTATTATATAAATATTTACTTGCAGCGCCTGTTATAAAGAAAATTCTTAGTAAAAATTACTTAATTTTGTTATAAATTATAAAAATAATATAAAGTGGGTGGTTAGCTCAGTGGGAGAGCGCCACGTTGACATCGTGGAGGTCACTGGTTCGATACCAGTACCACCCACCAGATTAGTAGGAAAAAATTTATTTAAATAATATCTATATTCCCTATACTTAATAAGGAAAAAAATTTTGAACTATCTTATACATATAGATTGGTACTTAACAGTAAGCTTTTCATTAGCTATTATTTTACCCTTTATATTTATTAAGCTAATACATCCTTATTTAAAAAAATTAATAGAAAAAAAAAGTAAAAAACTTTTTAAAAACCTTGTAAATATTAAATTTTTCTATTCCCTAGGTTTCTTAATTGCTCCATTAATTATATTGTTGACCTTTAATAATATAGATATAACTGAAAAAAATTTTTCAAAACTTTTACTTTTTATAAAAAAAATATCAGGGTTTTGGATAATTATATCTCTTTCCATAATTATTAATAAATTTATATCTGCTTTAAACACTACATATAAGAGTAATAATTTATTTATTAAGTATCCAATAAATAGTTATTTACAGTTAATAAAACTTATAGTGATAATAATTTCATCAATACTTGCTATATGTTTTGCATTAAATCTATCTCCTTGGGGCATTCTATCTGGAGTAGGTGCTTTAGGTGCAATATTATTGTTAGTTTTTAAAGACACAATATTAGGTTTAGTGGCCAGTATTCAAGTTTATGGAGGTAATTTAGTAAAAGAAGGAGATTGGATAGAACTTAAAGCATTAGATATTGATGGAGAAGTTCTAGAAGTGGGTTTGCATAGAGTAAAGGTTAAAGCCTGGGATAATACAATAACTACCTTTCCAACATCTAAATTTTTAGAATTAACATTTAAAAACTGGAGAGGTATGAAAGATAGTGGAGGAAGAAGAATAAAAAGAAAAATAATTATTACAGTTTCTTCAATTAAATTTATTGATGATTTACTTTTAAATAAATTAAAAGCTCTTTCTCTAATAAAAGACTATTTAGAAAAAAAGAATATAGAATTAGCTGAAGCTAATAAAAAAAAGAAAGAAGGAGATATTAATAGAAGAACTCTAACAAATGTAGGATGTTTTAGAGTTTATTTGAAGAAATACATAGAAGACCATCCTTTAATTAATAAAAAGATGACTCTTTTGGTAAGGCAGTTGCCAATTAACCAATATGGTCTTCCAATAGAGATTTATACTTTTACTAATACTACTGATTGGAATAAGTATGAGGACATTCAATCTGATATCTTTGATCATATATTATCTAGTGTACACTATTTTGATCTAGAGGTTTATCAAGAGCCCTCTAGTAAGGATATAAATAACACATTTAAAGAATTGAAATTATTAAATAATTAGATGTACATAGAAGTTGTAGCTGCAATATTATTTTTTCAAAATAAAGTTTTAGCATTTCAAAGAAAAGCTAGCAGCGACCCTGTATTGTCATTAAAATATGAGTTTCCAGGAGGTAAGATTAAAAAAAATGAAGAACAAGTAGATGCTCTTAAAAGAGAATTAAGGGAGGAGCTTAGTATAAATGTTAAAAAATTAAATTTTTTTTATTCAAATAAATTTAAATATCCTAAATACGAAGTAAAAATGTATTTTTATAAAAGTATTTTAATGGATTTAAACTTTACTCTTAATGTTCATGAAAGCTATAAACTACTTAGTGTTAATGATTTAAATACTGTATCTTGGTTGAATGCAGATTATCCTGTAATTAAGTTAATGAAAAAAAAATTTAGTCACTGAATTCAATAAAGTTTTTTTTAAAATTAAAGTATCCCCTACTACAATATTTCCATGCATTAAAGTAGAATAGATCTAAAGTTTCCTTTAATAAAATATTTTCTTTTACTAATTTTCTTTTTACTAAGGAAAAACTATCCTTTTCATATCCTGTAGGAATAAATTCATAGCATATTTCGCTTATCTTGTTTGTTTTTAAATGTTTAATTAAATAACTTATTTCATCTTGAATTATAAATTTATTAATTTTAATATTTTTATTCTTAACAAGTTGATAAAAATCTTCACAGCATTTGTTTTTAAAATTACTGACTCTAATACTTTGTTTTATTTCAGTATTATTAAATTTCAATAAGATTATCTCAGAAATAAAATTATTATTTTCTAAAAGAAAATTTAGATTCAAATTATTTTCAAATACAAATAAACATATCTTTTTTTTATTTTCAAATACAGATGCTTTTTTGAAATTAGTTTCATTTTTGCATATTTCATTTTCGTTTAATATTACGTTATTTAGATCCGGTAATTTAAAATTTTTGAACCTATCAAATGTATATTTTTTTATATTTTCTTTAAAAGCTATGTATTTTTTTCCCTTTGAATGTAATCCAGCAACCCAACGCCACGATAATGTATTAGAAGCACTATCGCTATCAAGGAGGTTTTCATAAAAGAAGTTTGCTCCTAAAACCCATGGCAAGGAAAAATAGTGTATCCAAATACTTGCATACCACATTCTAGCATGATTGTGTAAATATCCAGTATTTATAAGTTGTTCTGTCCAGTAATTAAATGGTTTTAAAAATGTATCTCCTGAAATAGCTTTTAAATATATTTCATTTTTTTTCGATTTACTTATTTCTATTTTTTCTTGTTTAAGGGTTTTCTTATATTTTTCCCATAAATCTCTATGATGTTCTAACCAACCCTTCCAATAAGTTCTCCATAGTATTTCTTGTTTAAATTTATCACTTTTATGTCTATTTTTTTTAATAGCTACTAATATATCTTTTTCTTTTATTATACCATGGCTTATATACCGAGAAAGCCCTGATACTACTTTGTTAGGATCATCTTTTCCATAATCATAATTACGTAATTTACTATAATTGTTTATTTTTTTATTTAAGAATAACTCTAATAAATTATTGGCTTCGTTATATACAGATGTGCAATTCACATCATTATTACGTTATTTTTAATTTAAAAGATTAATAATTACTTTCAGGTCAGAAATTTTTTTTATTTAATTTTTAATGATGACCTATGAAATAGTTAATCTAAAGTGTTACATTAAAAATTAAAGTGATATAATAAATGTATAAAATAAAGCCTATCTGAATCTAATATTCTTTCGAGTTAAATCAGATACTGTCTTACAGCCCATTAACTTCATATCTCTTTCTATTTCCGCCTTCATATTAGATAATGCTTTTTCTACCCCTTTTTGACCTGCGGCTGCTAATGCATATAAATAAAACCTACCTCCAGAACATGCTTTAGCTCCAAGTGATAAAGCTTTTAATACATGTGTGCCTCTTCTTATACCTCCATCACAAATAACATCAATTTTATCTCCTACTGCATCAACTATTTCTTTTAATTGATCAAAAGGAGCTCTTGACCCATCTAGTTGCCTACCACCGTGATTTGATAACATAATAGCAGAGGCACCAATATCAACTGCTTTTTTTGCATCTTCAACACTCATAATTCCTTTTAAACAAAAGTGTCCTCCCCATTTAGATCTTAGATTCTCAGCATCTTTCCAATTCATGTTTTGATCTAACATGGAACTGAAATAATCTCCTACGGAAATTGCTAAATTACTACCTTCCTTTATATAATCTTTCAATTGAGCTAGTTCAAATTTTTCATGAGTAAAATAATTAAAAGCCCACATTGGATGCAAAGCAAAACTAAATAAACTTGCTAAAGTAAGTCTAGGTGGAGAAGTAAATCCAGTTTTTAAATCTCTTTCTCTGTTTCCACCAGTAATTGTGTCAACTGTAAGTGCAATAGCATCAAAATTAGCTTCTTTACACTTTTCAACCATGTCATTATTGAGACCTCTGTCTTTATGAAAGTAAAACTGAAATATTTTTGGAGTACTAACATGGTCAGAAATTTTTTTTAAACTATATGTTCCTAGTGAAGAAACACCAAAAAATGTATTATATTTTTGAGCAGCTTTTCCTACAGCTAACTCTCCATCATGATGGAATAGTCTCTGCAATGCTGTAGGGGAACAAAATAAGGGAATATCTATTTTCTTTCCCATTATTTCAACTGACATATCAATATCTTTAACGCCAGCTAGTACATTTGGGACTAAATCACAATTTTCATATGCTTTTGTATTTTGCTTAATAGTAACTTCATCATCGGCTGCTCCATCTATATAATGAAAAATTGGAGAAGGTAATCTAGACTTTGCTAACATTCTGAAATCTTCTGTATTATTACAATTATTTAAACTGTTGAACATATATTATTATATTAGATCCTTTGGAATAAAAAACAATCGCTTTTATTAAATAATATGATATAAAAAAAAAATGAATAGTATAAAAAAGAAATTAAGCATTTCAAGTATAGCACATGAAACTAAGCTTATAGTTGATAAAGGCTCAACTTTAAAATCTGATTGTGTTCTAGATGTTCATGGTCACATAAAAGGAAATATAAAAGGAACAACTATAAAAATAGGTCCTAAAGGCAGGATAGATGGAAACCTAAATTGTACAAACTTAGAAATTTATGGTGAATTTATAGGTAATGGTGAAGTAGTAGAACTTAAGGTTTGTAAAGGTGGAAGAGTAAAAGGATCTCTCTCTTATAATTCTATTGTTGTTGAAGTTGGAGCAACTATTTCTGGACCAATGAAACCAATTGAAAAAGATCAGGTGCTATTAATTGAAAATAAGTAGCTTACCGGAACCTATATATAAAGCAGCATGTCAGTTTGGTCTATTAGAGTTACGAACAAAGTTTTTTTATAAAAAAATTACAGATGGTGTATCATCTGATATTTATTATATTAAAACAGAAAACAATAAAGAGTTTTGTATTAAAAGAGCTTTACGTAAACTGGCTGTAAAAGAAGATTGGTTTGCTCCAATAAATCGAAGTAATTTTGAAGCTGAGTATTTTAAAGAATGTAAAAAAATTATACCTTCATCTTTTCCTAAGTTATTAGGACATGATAGTAAAAAATATATATTAGCCTTAGAATGGTTTAAACCTGAACAGTATTCCTTATGGAAAAAAAAATTACTTAATAATAAAATAAATGTCAATGATGCTACACAAGTTTCAAAAATTCTCAATAAAAAACATGCTTTTTTCTTTAATAAGAAAAATTATGAAAAAAAATTTAGCAATGATAAAACTTTTCATGATATAAGAATAGAGCCATATATACTTTTTACATCGCAATCATATCCCGAATATAAAAATAAATTTTTACAAGCTGCTGATAATTTGATGTTAAATAAGAAGACCCTAATCCATGGAGATTTTAGTCCAAAAAATATACTTACAGGTAGAAATAGTGCCGTAATTTTAGATGCAGAGACAGCTTGCTGGGGTGATCCAGCTTTTGATTTAGCTTTCTGCAATAATCATATTATTCTTAAAAGTTTTTTAAATCCTAAAATTAAAAATAAGTATATTAATTTAAGTAAACAATTTATTACTAATTATATAGATAATTTAAATTGGGAAGAAAAAGATTTATTTACTAAAAGATTTTTTCAGTTATTACCTTTACTTATTTTAGCTCGTGTCGATGGAAAATCTCCTGTAGAATATTTTACGGAAAAAGAGAAAGTAATTACTAGATCCTTTGCATTAGAAATTCTTAATAAAAATCAATGTAATATAAATAACTTTATATCTACATGGGACAAATATGTCAAAAAATAAGATTACAGATATTAAGGGTAGAATGGTTTTTGATAGCAGAGGAAAACCAACAATTGAAGCAGAAGTTATAGTAAATAATAAAATATCTGGAATTGCTATAGCTCCATCTGGTGCTTCAAAAGGCTACAATGAAGCAATTGAAAAAAAAGATAATAAAAAACACTTTTATGGCGAGGGAGTTACCGAAAATATAAAACTAATTAATTCTATAATCAGAAAAGCCCTAATAGGGCAAGAGATAGAAAATCAAAAAAAAATAGATAATATATTAATAAATTTGGATGGGACAGAAAATAAATCATTTTTGGGTGGAAACACAACGATTGCAGTATCAATGGCTGTTCTAAGATGTGCATCTAAATCAAATAAAAAACCTCTTTGGAGTTATTTAAACCCTAAAAATAAAAAACTACCTATCCCTGAGATTCAAATTATAGGTGGTGGAAAACATGCAAAAGGAAGCATACCAATACAAGACTTTATGGTTATCCCAAATGGTGCTCCTGATTTTTATACTGCATTGGAATGGGTTTATAGAATTTACAAAATAGCAGGAGACAAGTTGTTTAAAGATGGAAAACTTCTAGGAGTAGCTGATGAAGGTGGTTATTGGCCAAATTTTAGAGATATAGAAGAAACTCTAACTTTTCTTTCAAAATGTATTGAAGAAGCTGGTCTAGAATTCTTTAAAGAAGTTTCTATTTCTTTAGATATAGCAGCTAATAACCTTAAAAAAGAAAAAGGTTATATTCTATTTAAAAACAATAAACCATATAGTAAAAAACAGTTTAAAAAAAAATTATTACAAATAATAAATAACTACCCCATAATATCCATAGAAGATCCTTTTGATGAATTAGATTTAGATGAATACAAAGAATTTAAAAGTGAAGCTCCTTCCTATCTTCAAATAGTTGGAGATGATTTAGTTGTTACTAATACAAAATTGATAAAAATGGCAAATAATAATGATGCAATAAATACAGTTTTAATTAAACCCAACCAGATAGGTACTATATCTGAGACAATAAAAGCTATAAATTTATCTAAAAAATTAAAGCTATTCACAATAATCTCTGCAAGATCAGGAGAAACAGAAGATAGTATAATATCAGATTTAAGTGTAGGTTGGGGTATAAAACAACTTAAAGTTGGTTCTATGTCTAGGTCAGAAAGACTTAGCAAATGGAATCAATGCCTACGAATAGGTGAAAAATTAGAAAATAATTATGTAATGCACCAACCTCCTTCTATATGGAAAAGTTTTTAATTTTTTTTTTTTGCCAATCACTCAATTTCTTTAAATTATCCTCATATTTTTCATTCCCTAGTTTTTCTTGTGGGTAAGATAGTTCTATTACATAACCGTTTGGATCTCTAAAGTAAACAGACTTTATAAAACCATGATTAATAATACCTCTGGTTTCAATATTATTTTCTAAACCTTTTTTATACATTTTATTTAAATCATTTAAACCTACTTCAAACGCAATATGTAAATCAAAGTCTCTCTGTTTTTTAAAATTAAATTTTGTCTCTGGATCTTCAAAAAATGCAATGCATGAACCATCTCTTAGCGTATAGAAAGTATGCAAGACATTTGTTTTTCTATCTGTTTTTGTAATAGTAATTTCTAAAACTTTTATTAATTGCAATTCTAAGAAATCTTCGTAAAACTTTCTAGTTTCTTCACTATCTTGACATCTGTATGCACTATGATGCAATTTTTTTAGCTTAATCATAAATAAACAAATTTTTTGACAATTATATGATATATATATATACATATAAAATTGGAGAAAACAATGAAAGTTTTAGCATCATTAAAAAGCGCAAAAAAAAGAGATAAAGACTGTAGACTTATAAGAAGAAAAGGTAAGTTAATAGTTATTAATAAAAAAAATCCAAGATTAAAAGCAAGGCAAGGTTAAATGTCTGGTATCGATATAGATAAAAAAATTGAATCAGAAGTATTTCAAAAGCTTTTAAAACATCTTAGAACTAACTCTCAAGTCCAAAACATAGATTTAATGAATTTAGCAGGATTTTGTAGAAATTGTATTTCAAAATGGTATGTAGCTGCATCTGAAAAATATGGAAAAGAAATTTCTTACGATGAGGCAAAAAAATATATTTATGATATGCCTTATGAAGAATGGAAAAATAAATATCAAAAATAGGTTTATAACTTTTTATACTCTCTAAACCACTTTACAAAGTTAGCCAATCCTAATCTCATTTCTGTTTTAGGATTATAATCCAAATAAATTTTACTACTTTCTATATCAGCAAAAGTTCTTCTTACATCTCCCAATTGCATTGGTAGCATTTTCTTCTTAGCTTTTTTTCCTATGATTTTTTCTAGATCACTTATCATTTTGTTCAAAGCTACAGGCGAATTATTTCCTAAATTAAAAATAAAGTGATTTTTGTTATATTTATTTTTAAATGAAAAATTTAATGATTTTTCAACACCATTAACTATATCATCAATATAAGTAAAGTCTCTGCTCAATTTTCCTTTATTAAAAACGTTTATAGGAGCTCCTTTTAAAATCGACTCAGTAAATTTCCATATTGCCATATCTGGTCTTCCCCAAGGACCATAAACAGTAAAAAACCTTAATCCAATTGACTTTATTCCAAATAAGTTAGCATAGCTTTGAGCCATTAATTCATTAGCCCTTTTAGTAGCTGCATACAAAGATATAGGATTTGATACATCATCAACTGTAGAAAAAGGAACTTTAGTATTTCCACCATAAACAGAGCTGGAAGAAGCGTAAACTAGTTTAACATCTTTACATTTTCTACAATACTCTAAAATTTTTAAAAAAGCATCTATGTTATACTTCAAATAAATTTCAGGGTTCTCTATTGAATATCTTACACCAGCTTGAGCAGCTAAGTGACAAATACTAGTTATTTTTTTATTTGAAATGATTTTATCTATACTTGTATTTTTGGATAAATCACTTTTTATAAATGTAAAGTTTTTAAATTTTTTTAATTTACTTAACCTATACTTTTTTAAGTTAACACTATAATAGTCATTTAAATTATCAATACCTATAACTTTAATATTCTTCGACAGCAAACTAAAAGATAGGTGGCTACCTATGAAACCTGCTGCTCCTGTAATAAGTATCGTCATTTATTTTGTTTACTTTAAAAAATTTACTATAATTGTATTAAAAAATTACTATGTTATAAATATACTATGCTTAATGTCAGTTTAGAAGATAAATATTTAATAGAGAAAGGTAGAGTTTTTGTAAATGGAACTCAAGTTTTAGTTAAATTACCTCTAATTCAAAAAATATTAGATGAAAATAAAAAACTAAATACTTCTGGTTTTATTTCAGGTTACAGAGGCTCTCCATTAGGAAACTTTGATAGAGCCTTGTGGCAAGCTTCTAGTTTTCTAAAAAAAAGCGACATAAATTTTTCACCTGGTTTAAATGAAGATTTAGCAGCAACGGCTGTATGGGGAAGTCAGCAACCAAGTTTGATATCCGAATCTATTAATGATGGTGTTTTTGCAATATGGTATGGAAAAGGTCCGGGAGTAGATAGAAGCGGAGATGCTTTTAAACATGGAAATGCTGCTGGAACTAGTAAGAATGGAGGAGTTTTACTATTACTTGGAGATGATCATACAGCTAAATCATCAACATTAGCTCATCAAAGTGAGTTTGCTATGTTAGATGCTCAAATTCCTATTTTAAATCCTTCTAATATATATGATTTATTAGAGTTTGGAATATTTGGATGGGAATTATCAAGATTTTCTGGGCTTTGGGTTTCTATGAAATGTATTACTAGTATTATTGACAGTACTGCTTCAATAGAAGTTGATAATTCAAACTTAAACTTTATAAAACCTATTTTAGATAAAACTAATTTAGACGTACATATAAGATTGCATGATAATATGCTTGAACAAGAAAAACGAATTCCTTTATTAAAGCTACCTTCTGCTTTAAAGTTCGCTGAAATAAATAATATTAATAAGATTATTTGGAATAAAGGTTTCAAAAATATTGGTATAATAGCCACAGGAAAAGCTTATGCAGATACCATGGAGTGTTTATCAGTGCTTAATATCAATGATAAAAGAGCCAAAGAGTTAGGGATTCACCTTTTGAAAGTAGGGATGACTTGGCCGTTAGAAAATGACAAAATCCGTCAATTTAGTAATGGATTGCAAGAACTACTTATTATTGAAGAAAAGAGAAGTTTTTTAGAAGCAAATATTAAAAATTTATTATATAACACTCCAAATAGTCCAAAAATTATTGTTGGTAAAACTGATGAAAAAAATAATGAATTAATTAAAGCTGATTATGAAATAGATAAGTCTCAGCTAAAAAAAGTTATAATCTCTAGAATAGAAAAAAACTGCAAAGTAAACATTGATAATTCTCAAAATAATCAAATTAGTAATGTTAAAACAATAAAAGAAAAAGATAATATTGAGAGAACTCCTTATTTTTGCTCAGGCTGTCCTCATAATACCTCTACTAAGGTACCTAAGAATAGCAAAGCGATGGCGGGAATAGGATGTCATTTTATGGCAGCATGGATGAACAGAAATACTTCATTATATACACATATGGGTGCCGAAGGCACAAACTGGATAGGAATGTCTCCATTCGTAAAAGATAAGCATATTTTTCAAAATATTGGAGATGGGACTTTTAATCATTCAGGAACCTTAGCAATAAGGGCAGCAGTAGCAGCTAAAGTTAATATTACATACAAAATACTTTATAATGATGCTGTAGCTATGACAGGTGGTCAACCTGTAGATGGTCTTCCCTCTACACCTCAAATTTCTCATCAACTCTATGGAGAAGGTGTAAAGAAAATTGCAATTGTAACCGATGAAATAGAAAAGTATAAAGGAGTGAAAGATATAGCAAAAGGTACAACTATTCATCATAGAAAAGAACTAGAGCTATTGCAAAATGAATTTAAAGAAATTAAAGGTGTAACAGTTATCATTTATGATCAAACCTGTGCAACCGAAAAAAGAAGAAGAAGAAAAAGAGGACAATTAGAAGACCCTAATAAAAGAATATTTATCAACCATCTTGTCTGTGAAGGTTGTGGAGATTGCTCAGTAGAATCAAATTGTATTTCTGTGGAGCCTTTAAAAACAGAATATGGAACTAAAAGAAAGATAAATCAGTCAACATGTAATAAAGATTATAGCTGCGCCAATGGTTTCTGTCCTTCTTTTTTATCAATAGAAGGTGGTAGTATTAAAAAAAAATTATTTAAGAAAATAGATGATCCTTTGTCAAGAATTAAGAAGCTTAATACTCCTAAAAATATTACTTTAAAAGATAATTCTTATAATATATTAGTGACTGGAGTAGGCGGAACAGGCGTCGTTACAATAGGAGCTCTTATAGGAATGGCTGCACACATAGAAAAAAAAGGAGTTTCTATTTTAGATCAAGTAGGTATAGCACAAAAAGGTGGTGCAGTATTAAGTCATATCAAAATAGCAAATAAACCTGAAAATATTTATTCTGCACAAATAGCTGCAAATTCTACTGATTTGTTATTAGGATGTGATATTGTCGTTTCTGCTAGCAAAGAAGTAAGAAAACTTCTAGATAGGAAAAAAACTAGTGCTCTTATCAATAATCATGAAACTCCCTTATCACAGTTTGTTTTAAATCCTGATTTTACTTACAGCACTTCTCTTACAGCTAACTTAATCAAAAATGATACATTAGAAATTCAACAAGTTAATGCTTCTGAACTATCTAAATCTCTTTTTGGAGACACAATATTATCTAATATATTTTTGGTTGGATATGCTATCCAAAAAGGCAATATTCCTATATCAATAAAGGCTTTAGAAAAAGCAATTATAATTAACGGAGTAAGCGTTGAAGCAAACCTAAGTGCTTTAAATTGGGGAAGACTTGCGGCAGATGATCTAAAGTTTGTTCTTGATAAAAGTAATTTTGATAAAAATAAACTAGATAAAAAACTGCCTTTAAATAAATTGATAGATAACAGATATAATGATTTAATCAAATATCATAATATAAGATATGCAGAAAAATTTAAACAAATAATTAATAAAGTTATTTCTGTAGATAACAGATTTAAAACAAAAAACTTCACACTAACTAGACTTGTAGTCAATACTCTATTCAAAACAATGGCATATAAAGATGAATTTGAAGTAGCAAGACTTTACACTGATCCAAGGTTTAAAAAATATCTTTATGAAAATTTTGAAGGTGATATTAAATTAGGAATTTACCTATCTCCTCCTATGTTGAATTTAAAAGATCATAAAACAAAAAAACCAAAAAAAGTATTGTTTTCAAATAGAATTTTTATTTTATTTAATATTCTAAAAAAACTAAAATTTATAAGAAATACACCTTTGAATATTTTTGCCTATAGTCTAGAACGAAGAAAAGAAAAAATGTTAATAGATAAAATTTTAAAATGTATAGATTTAATTCTACTTCAGTTAGATAATAATAATTATAGAAAAAGTATAGACTTGATTGAGACATTTAATAGTGTTAGAGGTTTCGGTCATATTAAAATGAGAAATTTTAAAAATTTTGAAGTACTATATGAACAAAAACTTTCTGATTTCAAAAAAAATTCTAAGAAAAAAGAACTAGCTGCTGAATAATTTGCTATTATGAGTAAATCAAATAAAACCAATTATGGTAAAGAAACTAAAAGAATACTAAAAGTAAGTACTAATGTTGGAGGGTTTGTTGCAAAACTAGCAACAAAAAATTTATTAGGTATAAGTCATAAAGAAAAAAATGCAGAAGAATTAATGCAATTATTAGGAAATTTAAAAGGTCCAATAATGAAAGTTGCGCAAATTCTTTCAACAATACCTGAAGCTATCCCTGAAGAGTATGCAAAGAAATTGTCTATGTTGCAAGCAGAAGCTCCATCCATGGGGTGGTTATTTGTAAAAAGAAGAATGAGAGCTGAGTTAGGGGATGATTGGCAAAAAAAGTTTATTAAATTTGATAAAAATGCAATTAAAGCTGCCTCTTTAGGACAGGTACATCAAGCCACCGAAAAAAAAAGAAATTTGTTAGCCTGTAAGCTACAATATCCTGATATGTTATCTTCAATAAGTGCAGATTTAAAACAACTTAAATTAATACTTAAAATTTATAAACAAATAGAAAGCACCATAAATACTGAAGATATTTATCAAGAATTGAAAGAAAGACTATTCGAAGAAGCAGATTATATTAATGAATTTAAAAATATTATGATATATCAAAATATTTTTAAAAAAAATAAGAATATAGTAATACCATCTCCTTATAAAGAATTATCTACAGCTAAATTACTAACTATGGAATGGCTAGAGGGTAAAGCTCTTAGTCATTTTTATTCATCAAATAAAACAATTAGAAATAGAATATCTGAAAATTTATTTAATGCATGGTATTTTCCTTTCTATAAATTTGGTGTTATTCACGGAGATCCTCACCCTGGAAACTATACAATTGGAGAAAATGGTAATAAACTTAATCTTTTAGATTTTGGATGTATTAGAGTTTTTAATCCTAATTTTGTGGGTGGTGTTATAAGGTTATATAGAGCTTTGTTAAATGATAACAAAGATGAAGCAGCAAAAGCATATAAAAGTTGGGGTTTTAAAAATTTAAACTCTAACTTAGTAAATGCCTTGAATGTATGGGCTCTATATTTATATGGTCCTTTACTAGAAGATAAAATTAGAAAAATTCAGGATCATCAAGGTGCAACATATGCTAAGGAATTATTAGGAAAAGTAAGAAAAGATTTAAAAAAATTTGGTGGTGTAAAACCACCAAGAGAGTTTGTTTTAGTTGATCGGGCAGCAATAGGACTAGGATCAGTTTTTATGCATTTAAAATCCGAACTAAACTGGCATGAAAAATTTGAAGCCTTAATAAAAAATTTTAATGAAAAAAATGTTCTATTAGCTCAAAAAAAAGCATTACAGTAAACCTTATATGGATTTTATATTTATCATTGTAACAGCATTAATTGCTTGGCATGGTTTAACATTTAAAGATAATAATGGAAAAAAAGATTTTGTGAGATTATTATTTGGCTCTATCTCACTATTATTTTGCTTAAGAGTTTTTTTTTATGATATTTTGGGAGGTATTTAATTACATCTGATGATCCGGCTGTAATTCATCAATATTTTTTTTTTTTAGTATTCTTTTTTCATCATCTATTCTTAATTGTCCTTCTAAATAATACAACCTCTCTTTTATAGTAGTCGGTTTAAATTGTATGTTTTTTAAAAACCTATTAAGCCAACTCATTCGTTTTGCTGCTCTGTCATCTTGTTTTAAAGCCTTTTTGTAATAAGTTACTGCTTTTTGATATTCACCTATCGTATCGTATAATATGGCAATGTTAGTTAGTGCGGGAACAAAACTATCATCTATACTAAGTACTGATCTGAAAGTTTTTTCAGATTCATCAAACCTTTTCAACCTCATAAGACTTCTTGCTTGACCTTCAATAGCATATAGGTTTTCTGGTTCTAATTTAGAAACTTTTTCATATAAATTTAATGCTTTAATATAATCTTTTTTTAAAAAACTATCATTTGCTTTAACATAATCTTTATTTATTTTCTTATACCCAACAATAAAATCATAAACTAGCCAAGAAAATAC
>NZFJ01000051.1 GCA_002690625.1 Rickettsiales bacterium | reverse complement strand
CCAAACTCTCACTTAAAAATAGATAAGACCAAAATACGCCAAAGCATGGTATGAGAAAATTACTTTGACTTGCAAAACCTGCGCTTTGTCTGTGTATTAAACTAAAAAAAATAACAATTGCTAAACTAGTGCAAATTGCACCTAACATAAAACATGAAAAAAAGCTCGATAAAGAAATATCAAAAATATGGTAATCTTTAACTACACGCGAAAAATCCATCAATAAAAAACATATTGGCAAAGAGACAACGGTAGCTATTAAAGTTGATGATGTAGCTATTTGAAGTGAGTTCATTCCTTTTATTTTTTTAACACAGTTTGCTGAATATGCGTAACAAATCGAAGCTAATATCACTAGCAAATTTGATAAATTAGAGAAAGTTTGGTGATCTTTTTTATTCGAATCTTCAAAGTAAACGAGAAACAACATACCAGTAAAACCAATAATTAAACCAGAGATAATTTTATTATTTAATTTTTCTCCATCAAAAAAAAAATGAGCAATTATAAATGTAAATAGTGGCATAGTACCAATTAGAGTTGCAACAACTACACTATCTATATTTGTCTCACTCCAACTAATAAGATTGAAGGGGATTACATTTCCGAGTATGGAAATTATTAATAGTTCTTTTGAAAGCTTTATTGGAAAAAGTTTAATTTTTTTAAAAAACTTTAGGTATATTAATAGAAAAAGAGAGGCAATCAACAATCTTGAAAACGTGAGAAATGATGGATGAATTGTTTCGACAGATAATTTAATAAATAAAAATGAACTACCCCATATAGCGGATAAAAGAATTAACCCCAGATAGTCAAGGAATTGAGCTTTCTGAAGCATAAAAATACCTATACACTATAAGTTTTTCTGTATCTTTGGATCGATTCATTGATCTTTTTTTCTAGATTTTCTTTAGCAAATGAATTGAGAAAAGAGCCAATGGAAACAACTTTATTTTCTGACTTGATGAATAATTGTGACTGATTTTTATCTTTTATTAATTCAACTTTAGCCCAGTGTGGATCGAGCTCCCAAACCTGAAGTTTTCCTGATGGAAACCCGCGTGAAATTTTAAATTTTTTTGATGCTAAACTTATATGCTCATATACTTCTCCACTCCTATAGTTTATTTTAAAAGCAAGGTAAATAAGTATTATATCTAATCCAAAAAATCCAAAGACCGGCCATGCACCTAACATCCAGAATATAAATCCTCCACTTAAACAGAGAACCATGATTATGAGCATAAGTATTCTAAAACCCCTTTTAGATAAACTTCTATGAGGATAAATTGTTAGATTTAGGAAGTTAATATTTGCCATAATACTAATATAAATAATTTCAAAAATTTTTAAAGGGTTCATAAATTTATGAGATTATTTTGTTATTCTTTAAAAACATATTTACTGATTTAACTAATATAATTTGAATAATTAAAAAATTTAAGTTATTTAAGAACTTACATTAACCTTTACAAAAAATGGATGACACATATTAAAGTGTTTTATAGAAATGAACTCAAATAAAGAAAAAATAATACTTGGAATGGGCAACGCTGTTTTGGATATTTTTTTTTCATCTAATGAACTTGAGATAGAAAAACTAGGGTTAACTAAGGGACAGATGACCATAGTAGATCAGAAAAAATCTGATGAGACAATAAAGAGTTTAATTCCATTAAAAAAAAGTTCGGGAGGTTCTGTAGCTAATTCTATTGCAGGAATTGGAATATTAGGAGGTAATCCATCTTTTTGTGGAAGAGTTAGTGATGACTCTGTAGGAAATTATTTTATTAAAGATATTGAGAAAAGCGGAGTAAAATTTCTTTGTTCTCCTAAAAATGAGGGTCTTCCCACAGCAAAATGTTTAGTTTTTGTTACCAGTGAAGGCGAAAGAACTATGCAAACGTGTTTAGGAGCAAGCATACAATTAAATGACGATGATATATATGAAGAATATTTTAAAGATGCTTCTATTTTATTTATTGAGGGTTACTTGTGGAGCTCTGATTCTGCAAGAAAAGCTATTGGTAAAGCTATAAAAATATCAAAAAAAAAAGAGATCAAAATAGCATTTTCATTATCAGACTCAGGATTGGTAAGAATGTTTAGGAATGAATTTAAAAAATTAATTACTGAAAGTATAGACATACTTATTGGTAATTATGAAGAATACTCAGCTTTGTTTGAATCTAACGAAATTGAGAGTTTAAGCTTGAAGGTCCATAAATCAATAGAAACGGGCGTTATGACAGATGGTGCTAATGGAGCAATTCTTTTTTCAGATAATCTTCATAAGACATTTTCTGCTATTCCGAATACTAAAGTTCTAGATTCAACAGGGGCTGGTGATATGTTTGCTGCAGGTTTTTTGTTTAAATTAAATCAGAATGATGAATTAGGAAGTTGTGTAAAGTTTGGTTGTGAGGTTGCTTCGAAGATCTTATCTCATTACGGCGCTAGACCAGTAAAAGAAATGCTTTAACAAAGTTAAAGAAAATTTTTGTTGATAGTTTTTATAACTTCTTGAACTGGTATTTTTTTGATATCTTTTTGACGAGAATACGTTCTTGCATCAATCACAACATTTTTATTATTTATACTGTAGGGAGAAAATTTTAAAGAATTGGTCGGGCCAAATAAAGTTAAAGTCGGTATATCTGCTATTGCAAGCAAATGCCCACAACCAGTATCATTAGATACACCGAATTCACATGTTTGGGCGAAAAGGATAGTGTGAATTGGAGTAATATTTTTTGTTTCTGTTTGAAGAGGAAAAAGTGCATAGGGGATCATTTTTTTGAGAACAGAATAAAGGTTTGTTTCATTTGGCCCAAGAAAAAAAACCGGGAGTTTGTCATTTTTGTTAAGTAAATCACTTATTTCTATGAAATTTTCTATCGGCCATTTTTTCCATTCTACAGATGCACCAGGACAAATGGCAACTTTACTCATAGGATATTTCTTTTTAAACTTTCTTACTAATCCATTTTGATCAAAAACCTCTAACTTTTCTTGTTTGATTTTTTGATTATAACTTAACATTAATCCAAGATTTATAAGTTCTTTTGCTAAGTTTTTTTCATGCATATTTTTAGGTTTTACATCTGAAAAAAAGTAACTACAAGAAGGTGAAATAAATAATTTTGATCTGATTTTTTTAATGACTAGCGTTGTTAAAAGTCTTTTTTGAGTGTCAATAAGAATATCAAATTCTTCTTTTATTTTAGGTCTAAAAAAAATTTCCGATAATTTATTTCCAATATTGGCATTCTCAATAACATTATTCAGTAGTTTAGAAGTTATTAACTTAAGATCCTTTGTCATAGCAGAGTTTCCTTTTCCTGCTAACCATGTAATGTGACTGTCCGGAAATTGCTGTCTAAGAAATCTTAAAAAAGGAATTTTAATTAATGCGTCTCCTAATAGATCAAGACCAACATAAACTAAAATTTTTTTTATTTTAGGTTTTTCACATATCCTAAGTTCTTTTTCTTCTTTCCAAGTATTCATAATCTCGTACCTCAGTCTATAAATTACTGGATTCAAATAAATGTAAGACATAATAAACGATAAAAATTCAAAGCTGAACAAAGGTTGGTCTCGTTTTTTTCTTTTCCATCTCCAGCATCTTCCTTTAATTTTTTTAAACACTTTTTTTTTTAAAGTTTTAGGTACCAAGGGATGTTCTTCGATAAAGTTTAATACAACTAAGGATAAATCATGCAGGGTTTGGGCATTATTATTTATAAGTCTTTTTTCAATGAATTCAGGGCCTACACATATAATTTTTTTTGATAATCCAATGCGAAAAGGAACTAAATTTTTAGATTTGAAATGATATCCCGAAACTCTCAATGGTATAGAAAAATCTTGTATAAAGACCTTTTCATCGCACCCATTAATTTTTATAAAAGTATCAGTTTTTATCATAAGGTTACTTGAACCACCCCATCCTCCGAGTAAAATTCTATTGAAGGAATCCCTAAAAAAATATGCGGAAGGTAAATCGTTTTTAAATTTATAATTAAAATGATCTTTATCCCAAGCCCAGTGTCCATATAGAAGATCTAAATTAAGATTCTCCATTTCCTTCACCATATAATGAATAATGTTTGGGGCAAGAATATCGTCACCGTCTACAAGTTTTATATGAGAAAATTTAGCATGTTTAAGGGCATTGTTTACAGATTTACTTGGACCAACATTTTTTTGATTAATTAGTTTATGCTTAATACCAATATCAGTATCTAAAAACTTTTTAATTATCTTAAGGGAGTTATCAGTAGATCCGTCATTAATAATAATTAATTCTGAATTTTTAATTTTATTAAGGATTATAGATTTGAGAGTGCTTAGAATAAACTTTTCTTTATTAAACACAGTTACAATAAAACTTACTCCATTTTTAAAATCCATAGAATAATTTAGAAAAATTCCCCAAGATACACAAGGAACTTTTTTTGCTTATTTATTTAAAATCAAGCGAATAACCTACAGCTCTTACAGTTCGAATAAAATTTTCTCCCCCGTTGATATTTATAGCTTTTCTTAATCTTCTGATATGAGTGTCTACAGTCCGTAACTCCACAAAAATACCATGTCCCCAAACAGCATCAAGTAATTGTTCTCTACTATAAACTCTCTTGGGATTTTCCATTAAAAATTTTAATAATTTAAATTCGGTGGGCCCCATGTGTATTCTTTTTCCATTTCTAACAACTTTGTGTTCTTTGATGTCAAGTTCAAGGTTATCAAATTCAAGTTTGGATTCAGAAAATGAAGCTTTAGATCTCCTGAGTAGAGCATTTATTCTAGCTACTAGTTCAACTGGTTGAAAAGGTTTAACTATGTAGTCATCAGCACCAGTATCTAAACCTTTCGCCATGTCTTCTTGCTCTCCTTTTGCTGTTAGGAGGATTATAGGTAAATGCCTTATATCTCTATTTCTTCGAATCAATTTACATATTTCTAATCCATTGGGAGGAGGTATCATCCAATCTAATAATACGAGATCTGGAATATTTTCTTTCAACATTAGTGATGCTTCTTCACCGTCTTTAGCTTCAAGGCAAGCAAAACCACTTTTTTCAAGATTATAAGTCAAAAGCGGTAATAACGAATGATCATCCTCCACTATTAATATTTTTTGTTTCATTGTCTAAATTAGTTTTCCATTAATACTATATATTACTTCTTTACTAATGTTTTTTGAGAGATCTCCAATTCGTTCTAATTCTTTTGCTATAAATAACATTTGTGTACAGTAACCTATTTGACTGGGTTCTTCGAGCATAAGGATTAAATGCTCGCGAAAACAAGTTTCATAAAGTAAATCTACTTTCTTATCTTCATTTTTAATTCCAGTTGCTAAGATCTCAGAACTTTGGTCATATGAAGTCAAGGCTTGAGAAACAATTTTTATAACTGCTTGACCAATTCTATAAACTGAATCCGTTGTGTACGATGGAGGAACCGTTTTAGCAAGAGCAATTCTTGTTGCTATATTACAAGCATGATCACCCATTCTTTCCAGTGTGCTTGCTAGCTTTATAGAGATTAATATTTTCCTCAAATCATCTGCTAATGGTTGTCTTTTAGAAAGAGTATTTGTTGCATATTCACGAATTTTCTTTTCATCTAGATTAATTTTTTTTTCTGTTTGGACTATTTCTTGACCGATTTCGTCATTACTTACCTTAATGAGTTCAACGGCCAAAAAAACTTGTTTCTCAAGGAATACTCCCATCTCTATAAGCATATTTTTTAAATTGTATAAATCATTGTCGTAATTGGAGACTATATGTTTATCCATATGAATTAACCTATTTTACCTGTTATATAATCTTGTGTTCTTTTTTGAAGTGGCGTAGAAAAAATCTTTTCTGTTGAGCCCATTTCTATTAAATTTCCCATATGAAAGAATGCTGTTTGTTGCGATACCCTTGCTGCTTGTTGCATAGAGTGTGTTACAATCACAATTGTAAAATTTTTCACTAACTCGTCAATTAATTCCTCTACTACTGCTGTTGCAATAGGATCAAGCGCAGAACAAGGTTCATCCATTAGGATTATTTCGGGACTGACTGCTATTGCTCTGGCAATACATAATCTTTGTTGCTGCCCTCCTGATAATGAGGTTCCCGTCTCTTCTAATCTATCCTTTACCTCGTTAAACAATCCAGCTTTTTTTAAACTTGAGACAACAATTTCTTCTAACTCATCTTTACTATTTGCTAGGCCATGAATTGTTGGACCATAAGCAACGTTGTCAAAAATTGACTTTGGAAAAGGATTTGGTTTCTGAAAGACCATGCCCACTCTTGCTCTCAATAAAACGGGATCAACATTTTTATCGTATATATTTTTATCATCAATTAGAACCTGTCCATCAATTTTACAAATGTCTATAGTATCATTCATTCTATTTAGACATCTTAAAAATGTGGATTTTCCACAACCACTGGGTCCGATTAGAGAAGTCACTTGTTTTTCATAAATATCAAGAGAGATTTTATCCAGGGCTTTATTATCTGCATAATGAACTGACACTTTTTTACTTGATATTTTTATATTGTCTTTCATGATATCTTTTTACTTAAATTACCATCGTTTTTCAAATTTCTTTCTAATAAAAACTGCTAATCCATTCATTAAAATCAGAAAAACAAGTAAAACCATAACTCCAGCTGCTGTTAATTCAACAAAACCCCTTGCAGCGGTGCTTTTCCATAAATAAATTTGAACCGGCAATACAGTAGCAGAATCAAATAAGGATCCTGGTATATCAACAATGAATGCAACCATACCGATCATGAGGAGTGGTGCGGATTCTCCGAGTGCCTGTGACATTCCGATAATTGTTCCAGTTAAAATTCCAGGAAGAGCAAGAGGTAAGACGTGATGGGTAACAGTTTGCATTTTCGTTGCTCCTAAACCTATAGCTGCTTCTCTAATTGAAGGAGGAACTGCCTTGAGGGAGGCCCTAGTTGCAATAATAATTGTTGGAAGCGTCATAAGTGCTAAGACCATGCCGCCAACAATTGGTGCAGATCTGGGTAAATGCATTACATTTAAAAATATGGCCAATCCAAGAAGCCCAAATATTATTGAGGGAACTGCAGCTAAATTATTAATATTTACCTCAATAAAATCAGTAAATTTATTTTTTGGGGCTAGCTCTTCAAGAAAGACTCCCGCAGCTACAGCAATGGGAAACGATAGAATCAAGGTGATCAATAACGTTAAAAATGAACCCATTAAAGAACCCGTTATTCCGGCTTGTTCAGGTTCGGTGGAATCAGCTGAAGTAAAAAATTTGGAGTTGAATTTAAATTTTATTTTTTTATTTTCCTTTAATGTTTTAAACCAAAGTAGTTCTTGATCATTAATTAATCGATTTTTTTCAGTTAAATTAAGCAAATCAAGGTTTTTATTAATTACGTCATAAGTTGATGATGCAAGTAACCACAAAGAAACTTTTTCTCCAATTAAATTGGGGTTCGATGAAACAATCGCTGCCAAATTTTCTTGTTCCGACGACGAAATTAAGCCAGTTAGTGAACTTAAATCTCTTCTTTTTTCTACATCAGGAAAATAATTCTGCAGGGACCGTTTTATAATAGAAAGGTAATTAGCGGATTTAATGACATTAGTATCTCTGGTGTTTTTGGGATCGATAATTTTTTTATCAAAAAAAACTTCTATTTCAATATAAGTACTTTGAAATGCTTTTTTTCCTGTTGCAAAAATAGAAGAGAGAATTATTACTAGAAATAGTATTGCAATTATAATTCCTGACAATCCAAAATACTTAAAATTCTTCTCTGATTCGTGTCTCTTTTTTAGTGACTTTTCTATTTTTTTACTTATTTCACTCATATCTTTCTCTGTATTT
>NZFJ01000050.1 GCA_002690625.1 Rickettsiales bacterium | reverse complement strand
ACCTATTTCTGAACTCTTCATTTTTTTTGATGCTAGCACTATCTAATAAACCACCTGCTTCAGCACAGAAGATTTTATTCGTTCCAATTGCTTTTCCTGCAAGTTTCGGAAGCTCTGCAGTGCAAATACCATCTCCGCCAATAAATGGAACATCAATAGCTAGTTGTTTAATTTGTCTTATCATGGGACCAGCAACAGCATCCATACCGCCAAAAAAAATAATATCAGGACTCTTAGATTTAATAGAGGTGAGTATTGCAAAAAAATCTGTTGATTTGTCGTTTGTATATTGATGTGTTACAGCTGAGCCACCATATTTCATAAAACCTTTTTTAAATTCATCAGCAACACCAGTTCCATATGCTGATCTATCATCTATAACTGCCACAGTTTTTGCACCAAGACTTTTTACTGCATATTTTCCTAAACCACCACCAAGTTGTACATCATTTGCAACAACTCTAAAAGCAGTTTCATAACCCTGTTGTGTATATTTTGGCAATGTTGCGGAAGGAGAAATTTGAGGTATTCCAGCGCGATAATACATAGTTGAGGCAGGAAAGGTAGTACCTGAATTTAGATGGCCAATGACTCCGACAACCTCGGAGTCTATGAGCTTTTGGGCAGCAGCTGTACCTTGTTTCGGATCAGCAGCATCATCCTCAGAAATTAAAACAAACTTTGCTGGCTTTCCGTTAATGGAAATATTTGAATTATTCAAATCATTGATGGCTAAGATTGCTCCGGCTTCATTGTCTTTGCCAAGGTGTGCTTGATTTCCAGTCAAAGGAGCGACGTGTCCTATTTTGATAGAATTATCATCAACCTTGCTACAAGATAAGATTAAAAATAATAAAGGGGTTAAAAAACAAAACAAACTATTTATTTTCATCATTTTAAAATTCATAATAAACCTTTTGATAATTTAAATTCAATTTACTGTTTTTTTTGGGTTATTAACTTCTTTCAGAATTCTTTGCTCTTGCCTTTTCCAGTCTCTGTCTTTTATTGATTGTCTTTTATCATGCAGTTTCTTCCCTTTTGCTAATCCAATATCAATTTTGACGCGACCTTTTGAAAAATGTAAATTTATAGGAACTAAAGAGTATCCAGAACGCTCTGTTTTACCTATAAGCTTTTCAATTTCAGACATTTTTAAAAGTAATTTACGAGTTCTAGTAGGATTAGCTATATTATGTGTTGAAGTCGAAATAAGTGGAGAAATGTGTGCCCCTATCAGATAAACCTGTGCATTTCTTATCACGACATAAGCCTCTTTGAGTTGTGCTCTTCCTTCACGAATAGATTTCGCTTCCCAACCCTGTAAAACAATGCCAGCCTCGAATCGTTCTTCGACAAAATATTCATGAAAAGCCTTTTTATTTTGAACTATGCTCATAGAATAATAATATGCCAAAAATTAATAAAACGTCATTAGTGCAACATTCTGCAGAATCAATGTATGAGCTTGTAAAAAATATTGAGGATTACCCACAATTTCTCCCATGGTGTGAAGATTCATCTTACTTAACCTTAGATGATGGTAGTATTATTGCCACTGTTAATGTTGTTTTCAAAGGAATTCCCTTTGCTTTCACAACAATAAATTTCAATGAACCACCCTCTAAAATAACCATGAAACTTTCCAAAGGACCTTTCAAAGCAATGTATGGTTATTGGGAGTTTATTAAAATTGATAAAAATTCCTGTAAGATAAATTTCTTTTTAGAGTACTCATTTTCTAATTTTATTATAGAAAAAACTACTGGTTATGTTTTTAGTGAAATTTCTCAAAGTCTGATGGATTCATTTATTAAACAGGCAGATAAGATTGAATGAGAATGTTTTGGTAGAGTTAATTTTAGCACTGCCTGATAAATGCTTAGCTCAAAACTTGTTAGTAATTAGAGGCACGACAGTAGGAGAAATAAAAAATCGTGATGAACTCTTACCTGCTTTTATATATGCTTTAAAAAACACTAACAGCATAGCAATTAATGGTAAAAGAGTTCATGATGATTATAAAATATTACATAACGAACGGCTAGTTATATTACGACACCTCACTATGGATCCTAAGGAAATGCGCCGAAGGAGAATCAATAAACTATAATTGGCTTGTAGGCTTAGATTAAATTAAAAAATTGATAAATGATGAAAATTGAAAAAAAAGCATTAACATTTGACGACGTTTTGCTTCTTCCTGGTTATTCTGAAGTTTTGCCCAAAGAAACCAACTTAAAAGCTACTTTGACTGCCAAACTATCAATAAATTTACCTATCGTTTCTGCAGCTATGGATACAGTAACTGAATCAAAATTAGCAATTGCATTGGCTGAGGAGGGCGGAGTTGGTATTATTCACAAAAACTTAAGTCCCGAATTACAAGCCATTGAGGTAATGAAAGTTAAACGTTTTGAGGCCGGGGTAGTAAAAGAGCCAATAACTATTTCACCGGGAATGTCAGTTAGAGAAGTCATGAGAGTTAAGTCTGTTGAACAAATTTCCGGTTTGCCCGTAATTGACAATGAAAAAAAAGTTGTTGGAATTGTCACCAATAGAGATCTCAGATTCGAAACTGAGTTGGATCAACCAGTATCTAACATAATGACACCCAAGAAACTTCTTGTTACAGTAAATGAAGGTGTTTCAATAGATATTGCTAAAGCATTAATGCATAAACACCGTATTGAAAGAGTTTTAGTTGTTGACAAAGAGTTTTATTTAAAGGGCCTCATAACAGTTAAAGATATTTTAAAAGGAATTGAGCATCCACTTGCAGCAAGAGATGATCAGGGTAAGTTGCTTGTAGGTGCGGCTGTTGGTGTGGCAGGGGATACCGAGGAGAGGGTCGAAAGACTAATTTCTGCTGGAGTGGATTTGATTGTAGTTGATACTGCACATGGTCATTCAAAGGGTGTTATAGATAGGATCAAATGGATTAAATCTAAATATTCCAATATTCAAATTATTGGCGGAAATATCGCTACGGGAGATGCTGCGAAAGCTTTGGCTGACGTCGGTGTCGACGGAGTTAAAGTAGGTATTGGCCCGGGTTCAATTTGCACAACAAGAATAGTCGCTGGTGTTGGTGTTCCTCAAATAACTGCGATAAATGAAGTTTCCAATGCGTTGAAAAGTTTCTCAATACCTGTTGTTGCAGACGGCGGAATTAGATATTCTGGTGATATTGGTAAAGCGCTTGCTGCAGGTGCTAATTCTGTAATGATTGGTAGCATGTTCGCTGGTGCAGACGAAGCTCCTGGAGAAATAATCTTTTATCAAGGTAGATCTTTCAAAAGCTATAGAGGAATGGGTTCGGTGGGTGCTATGCAAGATGGATCAGCAGACAGATATTTTCAGGAAGGAGAAAATCCTGCCTCTGAAAAATTTGTACCTGAAGGCATTGAAGGAAGAGTCCCTTGTAAAGGGTCCATAAAACAAATTCTTTATCAATTAGCAGGTGGTATTAAAGCATGTTTAGGATACACTGGAAGTAATTCGATTGCTGATCTGCATAGTAAGGCAAAATTTGTTGAAGCATCCTCAGCTGGCATGCGAGAGTCCCATGTTCATGACGTTCAAATAACCAAAGAAGCACCAAATTACCAAATAGATTAAGGCTTGTAGAAAACTGCGTCAAATAATTTTAATTTTCGACTTTGGTTCCCAAGTCACCCAATTAATTGCTCGTAGAATTAGAGATATTGGGGTTTATGCCGAAATACACCCTTTTGATAAGCAACATGAGGTTGTCAGTTTAATAAATTCATCATCATCAAATAAAAAAATACAAGGAATTGTTTTATCTGGTGGTCCAATGTCAGTTAGTGATTTTTCGTCCCCTACTATAGATCCTCAACTTTTTGAACTCAAAGTACCTATCTTAGGTATTTGCTATGGAATGCAAGCAATGACAAAAGCATTGGGTGGACAAGTTGAATCCAAAGGAATTAGAGAATTTGGCCACGCCACTGTTCGTGCCAGAGGGCATTCACATTTGCTGAGTAAAATATCTGATCATGTTAATGGTAAAGGCCACGGACTATTGGATGTTTGGATGAGCCATGGTGATTTGGTAACTGAAATTCCAAATGATTTTAAAATAATATGCTCCACTGAAAATTGTCCCATTGCAGGAATTGGAAATGATGAAAGAAAGCTATATGGTTTGCAATTTCACCCCGAGGTCACTCACACTAAGCAGGGATTGCAAATAATCAAAAGATTTGTTCATGAAATTTGTGATGTACCTGCTAATTGGAAAATGAAAAATTATGTTGAAGAAGTTGTCCAAAACATCAAAACTAAAGTAGGGTCTGATGCTGTTTTGCTCGGTTTATCGGGAGGCGTCGATTCTTCAGTTGCTGCATCTTTACTTCATAAGGCTATTGGCACGCAATTAATTTGTATTTTTGTTGATCATGGAATGTTAAGAAAAGATGAAGCAAAAAATGTTATGAATGAGATCTCCGGAAAGTTAGGTGTAAATGTTCGTAAGATTGATGCTTCCAGTGAGTTTCTAGATGGGCTCAAAGGCATTATTGACCCAGAGGAAAAAAGAAAAATAATAGGAAAAATTTTTGTTGATGTTTTCCAACGTGAGGCAATAAAAATTCCAAACATCAAATGGCTTGCCCAGGGAACAATTTATCCTGATGTCATTGAGTCTGCTGATGGCAAAAATAAAAAAGCTACAAAAATAAAAAGTCATCATAATGTCGGTGGATTACCTGAGTCGCTACATTTAAGACTACTTGAGCCATTAAGAGAATTATTTAAAGATGAGGTGAGATCCTTGGGTAAAACACTAGGATTGGATTCTGATTTAATTAACCGTCACCCTTTCCCGGGTCCAGGTTTGGCTGTGAGGATACTAGGCGCTATTCAAAAAGAATATATTGATTTGCTTCAAAAAGCAGATAACATTTTTACAGAAAATTTAAAAAAAACATTCGTTAATAGAACTGATTTTATAAATGGACTTTGTGAAGAGAATGAAATAGGTAAATCTTGGTATGAAGCCACAAGTCAGGCTTTTGTTGTATTTCTACCTGTTAAATCTGTTGGAGTTATGGGTGATGGTAGAAGTTATGAATGGACTGTTGTTCTTCGTTGTGTCAAAACCTCTGATTTTATGACCGCTTCTTGGTCAAGGCTTCCCTATAAATTGATTGAAGAGGTTTCAAATAAAATAATTAGTGAAATACCTGGAATCAATAGAGTGGCATATGACGTATCAAGCAAACCTCCGTCAACTATAGAGTGGGAATGAGGTTGTTATAATCTAAATTATTTCAATTAGGAGGTAAGAGTTATGGTAAAAAAAATTGCATACTTTTTTGGAATACTTCTTTTAATTGGAATAATTGGTCAGTTCTTTGGATTGGTAGAGGAATCTTCGCCGACAAAATTTACGGAGCAACAGATTGCAGAACGAGAAAAATTAATTGCTTTTTGGATTGATTTTCAGAAAAAGTCAAATGGAACAACACGGTTAGAATTACAGGGTGACACGCTTGTAATTATTCCTTTGAAAATCAAAGAGAATTTATTGAGAGACAAGAAAGATCTTGCCAGAAACTACCATCCCAAGACTATGTATAACGGTGCAACCTGTTCAGGATTGGGTATAAAAATGATTCAGGTGAGAAGTTATTCTGAAAATAATCTTCTTTCCATACTCAAATGTGAGGATAACTAATTACTATTTAAAAGATAGCAGGGTAAATACTTTTACAGACTTCTTACAGATAAAAAATAAAAGTTTTAAAATCAATAGTTTAAGTATCTGCGACTAATGAGTGGGAGTAAATAAAAGTCAATATAATCAATATTTTATGAAATTTAGATGTACTTCAAAAATATAGAAAAATAATTTTATTTAAAAATTCTAGGAAATGAAATGGATACTCCAAAACATTATAATTATCATAAGTATGTCATTGAAGCACCAAATTCTTTGGGTGGTTCTGGTAGAAACATTCCAATACTGCTAAGTGTTATTGATATACCCGTATTCTCAAGTATTTGATGAAATGTTATTAATAGAGCATCGTACAGTTTTATATCAAAATATGTGCTGTTAAAATTTCTCTAAAGACAAATAAAATATTGATGAAGTAATTAGATCCAAAAGGCATGTAATAACTCATATAAACAGTCACCAAATATATGCAAAGTGGTAATTAAAACTATTTAATGGAACTAACGGTTGAACAAGCTTTGCAGCAGGGAGTTGCTGCACACAAAGAGGGAAGGGTTGAAGAAGCCGAACGACTTTATCGAGCAATCTTGCAGTCTCAGCCTTCACATCCTGATGCTAATCACAATTTAGGTTTAATAGCGGCATCAGTTAATGAAGCTGAATCAGCGTTGTTGTTTTTTAAGATTGCTTTTGAAGCTAATCCAAAGATGGAACAATTTTGGCTAAGTTACATTGATTTACTAATTAAAGAACAACAGTTTGAAGCAGCAAAGCAAGTCATTGAAAAAGTAAAGAGTCTAGAAGTAGGTGGAGAAAAGCTAAACTCCTTAGAGGCGCGACTAGTCTCTATATCTCAAACCGAAAACACTAGTAGTTCAAATCCATCTCAGCAAAAATTAAGTAGTCTCTTAGAACATTATCAACAAGGACGATTTGGTATTGCTGAAAAGCTTGCAGAATCCATCACTCAAGAATTCCCTAACCATCCTTTTGGCTGGAAAGTACTAGGTGCATCATTAGGGCAAACAGGAAGAAACCTTGAAGCTGCAAATGCTAACCAAACAGTAGTTAAATTATCTCCCAAAGATGCCGAAGCCCACAACAACTTAGGTGTTACGCAACAAGAACTTGGCAAGTTAGAGGAGGCCCAAGCAAGCTATACCAAAGCAATAGAATTAAAACCAGATTATGCCGAGGCCCACAATAACTTGGGAAACACTCAACTAGAAATGGGCAAATTAAAAGAGGCTGAGGCAAGCTACTCCCAAGCTGTTTATTTTAAACCTGAATACGCAAAAGTGCACAGCAAGTTAGGTATTACGCTGCAAGAAATGGGCAAATTAGAAGAGGCAAAAGAAAGCTACAGTAGAGCAATAGGGGTAAAACCAGATTATGCAGAGGCTCACAGCAATTTAGGTAATACTCTCAAACAATTGGGTAAGTTTGAAGAGGCTAAAAAAAGCTATGAACAAGCAATAGCCTTGAAACCAAATTTAGCTGAAGTCCATAGAAATCTGACTTTAATAAAAAGATACGATTCACGAGATGAACAGTATTTAAAGATGAAGGAGTTATATCTTGATAAAGAAATTTCAGAAGAACAGCTATGCCATATTAATTTTGGCTTAGCTAAGGTTTATGAGGATCTGGAGGAATTTGAACAAGCTTATTCGCATTATAGCGAAGGAAATGCACTTCGTAAAAAGCTGCTGAACTATAAAATAGCTCGAGATGTAGAACTCTTTAGTCAAATTAAAACCAGGTATCCGCAGTTGGTACAAAACTCAGTATTACCTACCAAATCATTAAAAGATCCAACTCCAATATTTATTCTCGGAATGCCACGCTCTGGAACAACGTTAGTTGAACAAATAATTTCGTCTCATTCGCAAGTTTCAGGTGCGGGTGAATTACCTTTTGTAAATCAATTAGGTGGGTCACTAGCTAGAGGCTTAGCTGAAATTAATAATGATGCTTTACAGGTTTTCAGAAGGGAATATTTAACAAAAATACAGAAACTAGCAAAGAAAAATTCAATTATTACAGATAAAATGCCACAAAACTTTCGTTTTATAGGACTGATTATTACCACTATGCCAGAATCTAAAATCGTGCATGTCAAAAGAAGTCCTGCAGCAGTATGTTGGGCAAATTATAAACAGTATTTTGAAACAAAGAATCTTGGCTACTGTTATGATCTCGATGACATCATCCAATACTACAGACTTTACGAAAATTTAATGGAGTTTTGGAAAAATTCACTCGATACAAAAATTTATGACCTTGATTATGAAGTTCTGGTAGAAAACCAGGATAGTGAGACTCGAAAGTTAATTGCATTTCTGAATTTAGATTGGGATGAAAACTGCCTATCACCACATACCAATTCAAGAAGTATATCTACTGCATCCAACATTCAAGTAAGAAAAAAGGTTTACCAGGGTAGTTCGCAACAATGGAAAAAATTCAAACCTTTTCTTAATGGTGCATTTGATGATTTATAAGAACTT